>JBNJGU010000052.1:0-14830 GCA_051747985.1 Pseudomonadota bacterium
AAAGGTCGGATCCAGACCGGCCTCGGCGAATATCGAGGCGACCAGGCTTGTGGTGGTCGTCTTGCCATGGGTACCGGCGATGGCCACGGCATGCCGGTACCGCATCAGTTCCGAAAGCATCTCGGCGCGCGGAATGACCGGCTTGCCGACTTCCCGGGCCGCTATCAGTTCCGGGTTCCGGGGCTCGATGGCACTGGAGTAGACCACAACATCCGCTTCACGGATATTATCCGCTGCGTGACCGATGAACAGCGTCATCCCCAGGGATGCAAGACGCTCCGTGACCAGCGATTCCCTGATGTCGGAACCGGTGATCCGATACCCCTGATTCAGTAACACTTCGGCGATACCACACATACCGGCGCCACCAATCCCGATGAAATGGATTGTGTGGATCCGGCGCATTTCCGGCACCGTATGAACCGTGCTGTTATCGTGCCTGGTCATTGCGGCGGCTTGCCTCCATACAGATTGCGGCGACCCGTTCCGCGGCCCGCGGGCGCGACAGCGACCTGGCCGCATCGGCCATGCCCTGCAACAATCCGGGGTGGGTCACATGGTGTTCCAATACGCCTGACAGGCGCTCCGTGGTGCACTGCTCCTGCGGCAGCAGAATGGCCGCGCCAGCCTGGCTCAGCCAGCGTGCATTGACTGTCTGGTGGTCATCGACCGCATGCGGGAAAGGAATCAGCACCGCCGGCAGACCGACAGCCACCAGCTCCGCCACGGTGGTGGCGCCTGCCCGGCAGATCACCAGGTCGGCCCATTCATAGGCACTGGCCATGTCATCAATGAACGGGTCGACACGACAGCCATCATTCAATGCCAGCCCGGCTCTGATGTAGGCGTCTCGGGCCAGGGCGATCTTGTCCCGTCCCGCCTGATGCCACACCGCCGGCCTGTCACCGGGTTTCATGGCACTGATGGCCAGAGGCACCTGTTCATTGATGGCACTGGCGCCACGACTTCCACCCAGAACTAGCAACCGCAATGGTCCTCCGTGCGCCAGAGGGCGGGCCGCAGGCAACGCTTCGATGTCGGAACGCACGGGATTGCCGGTACAGACAGCCGCGGTCCGTTCACGAAACGTGCCCGGGAAGCTCTCGGTCACCCGACTGGCCATTCGACTCAACAGCCGATTGCTGAAGCCGGCAATGGCATTCTGCTCATGGATGATCAGCGGATATCGCTTCAACCATGCCGCGACTCCACCGGGACCGGTCACATAGCCACCCATGCCCAGCACACAGACCGGACGCACGGTGCGCAGCACCCTCCATACCTGGAATACCGCCCGCAGCACCATGAAGGGAGCCAGCAGCAATCCGGCCATCCCTTTGCCCCGTAGTCCGCGAACCGTGACAGTGTGTAGCGGGATGCCCTGACGACGCACCACATCGACTTCCATTCCTTCCGGCGTGCCCAACCAATGTACGGTACAGCCCTTGCGTTGCAACTCACCGGCAATACTCAGCGCGGGAAAAATGTGTCCTCCGGTACCGGCCGCCATGATAAGAACCGTTCTGTCCGTCATGTCCTGCCCTCCTGCCCCGAGGCCAGAGCCGTTTCGTACTGGATACGCATCAACAGCGCGACCATGAAGCAGCTCACCAGCAAACTGTTGCCCCCGTAACTGAAGAACGGCAATGTCAGCCCCTTGGTCGGCAACAGGCCGGTGTTCACACCCAGATTGATGAAGACCTGCGAGGAAAACAGGATGGCAATCCCGTATGCAATGAATGCGCCGAATCGTTGCCCGGCACGCTCGGCCCGCCGGGCCGTCTGCATGGCCGTACCCACCAGCAGACAGAACAGCGTGATCACCAGCAAGATCCCCGGTATGCCCATCTCTTCCGCAATGATGGCGACGACAAAATCGGTATGCGCCTCAGGCAGGAAATAGAGCTTCTGCAGACTGTCACCCAGACCGACTCCCAGCCACTCCCCGCGGCCGAACGCGATCAGTGCCTGTGTCAACTGATAGCCTTCGCCATACACATACTCGGACGCCCATGGATTGAGAAACGAGGTCAATCGATCGATGACGTAGGGACGGGTTACCGCAAGCGCCACCAGACCACCCGCCCCGATCAACAGCACCAGAAGGAAACGTTGTATACGGGCACCGCCGATAAACAACATGCCCAGACCAGCCGCCATGACAATCACCAGGGCACCATGATCGGGCTCCATCTGCAGCAGCAGGGCGATCACACCGATGATCGCCACCGGCCACAAGAAACCCGACCAGCGCTCCCGCACTTCGTGATGTCGACGCTGAAGAAACGTGGCCATGTACAGCACGAGAAAAATCTTGACCAGTTCAGAGGGTTGCAGATTATAGAATCCGAGGTCGATCCAGCGGGCACTGCCATTCACTACCGTGCCGACACCCGGAACCAGGACCAGCACCAGCAACGCCGTGGTCGCCAGCAACATCAGCGCACTGTTCTGGTACCAGAACCGGAGGGGGATCTGCACGGTCACCGCCACCGCGACCAACCCCAGCAGCGCAAAGAACAGCTGTCTGCGGGTAAAATAGAAAGGGTCTCCGTAGCCGCTGGCGGCTACCTCCACGGAGGCCGAGGTCATCATCAGGATGCCGAAGACCAATAGAGTCAACAGTAACACCAGCAGAGGATTCGGCGCCGCACCGAGCCAGCGCGCCGTTCCCGTTGTTGCCGCGTGTGTCGTGCGCTGTGCCATACTCATTGCAACGCCTCCACGGCAGCGGTGAATACACGTCCGCGATGAGCGAAATCCTGGAACATGTCAAAACTGGCACAGGCCGGGGACAACACCACGGCATCGCCGGGCACGGCAATAGAACGAGCCTGATCTATGGCTTCTTCCAGAGTATCGGCCCGCACCGTTTCCACGGCTTCACCGATCTGACGGGCGATCAGGTTCGCATCCTGTCCGATGAGCACCACCGTGCGAACATGCCGCCGCAGCACAGGGACCAGCGCCGAAAAGTCCGCGCCCTTGGAGACGCCACCGGCAATCAGGACCACCTGACCCGTCACGGACCCGGCGATGCTGCGTACCGCGCCCATCGTGGCCGCGACATTGGTTCCCTTGGAATCGTTGAACCAGGAGACTCCGGCAATCTCCGTCAACCACTGGCAACGATGAGGCAGGCCACTGAAATGTCGCACCGCCTCGATCATCGCCTCCCCGGACAGCCCCACTGCGTGCCCCACGGCCAGGGCGGCCAGCACATTGGAGAGATTATGATCACCGACCAGTTTCAGCTCGCGCGTACTCATCAGCGTACGCGAGCCCTGCACGATCCAGCGTCCGCCGTCCTGCTCCACCACACCGAAGTCACTGTCCTGTTCCGGCGCGGACAACCCGAAGCTCAGCCGATCGCCCTGAACACGATCGTCGGGATGCGTGAACGGCTCGTCGCGGTTGATCACAGGCAAGGCGCAACCCTTGTAAATACGCATCTTGGCCTCACGGTATTCGGCCATGCTGTCATAGCGATCCAGATGGTCTTCGGAGAGGTTGAGAATCACGGCCGCCGTCGCGCCCAGATGCCGCGTGGTCTCCAGCTGAAAGCTGGACAGCTCCAGCACATAGAGGTCATGCTCCCCCGCGCGAAGCAGATCAAGCGCAGGCATGCTGGCCCGACCGTCCAGGTTGCCGCCGACGCCCGCCCGCCGTCCATCCTGTCGGGCCATTTCTCCCAACAGGGTCACAACGGTACTTTTGCCATTGGAACCGGTCACGGCGGCCACCGGCACCTGTACAGCCCGACTGAAGATATCGATATCACCGATCACAGGGATACCGCGCTCGACCGCCTCGGCCACCTCGGGGGTCGCCAGGCTGATCCCCGGACTCAGCACGATCTGTCTGGCGGACAGGATCTCCTCGCGGGAGAAACCTCCCAGTATGGGTTCCACCTCCGGAAATAAACGACGGAATTCGGCCAGAGCGGGTGGACTGAATCGACTGTCCATGATGCGGAACGGCTCGCCCCGGCTGCGCATGTGCCACGCACAGGACAACCCGGTCCGTCCCAGACCGATGATCAGCGTCCTTCCGTTCTGTGTCGACATTTCCGTCATACGGACTCTTGTCTATCTCAATTTCAACGTGGCCAGCCCGATCAGGACCAGCATTACGGTGACGATCCAGAATCGCACCACGACGCGCGGCTCCGGCCAGCCCTTCAGTTCATAATGGTGGTGCAGCGGCGCCATCCGGAAAATCCGGTTCCCGGTCAGCTTGTAGGAAGCCACCTGAATGATCACCGACAGCGTCTCCACCACAAACACACCGCCCATGATGAAAAGTACGATCTCATGCCGGGCGACGACGGCGACCATACCCAGTGCCGCACCCAGCGCCAGCGCACCCACATCTCCCATGAATACCTGGGCCGGATAGGTATTGAACCAGAGAAACCCCAGTCCAGCGCCCAGCAATGCGCCGCAGAAAATCACGAGCTCACCGGCGCCGGCCACATAGGGAATCTGCAGGTACTGGGAGAATTCGACGTGCCCGGACAGATAGGCGATGACGCCGAGGGCACTGCCAACCATGATCGTGGGCATGATGGCCAGGCCATCCAGTCCATCCGTCAGGTTGACCGCGTTGCTGCTGCCGACGATCACAAAGTAGGTGATCACCACAAAAAGAATGCCCACATCCAATGAAATACCCTTGAAAAACGGCACGATGTAAGCTGTCTGAGCCGGGTCCGTGGCCGACATGTAGAGAAACGCAGCCGCACTGATACCGATGACGGACTGCCAGAAATACTTCCATCGCGCGGGCAGACCACGGGGGTCCTTCTTGACCACCTTGCGATGGTCATCCACCCAGCCAATCGCACCGAACAACAGGGTGACCAACAACACAACCCAAACGTAGTGGCTGCCGAGGTCGGCCCAGAGCAGTGTACTGAATGCCACACTGACCAGTATCAGCGCTCCGCCCATGGTGGGTGTACCGGCCTTGCTGAAATGTGACTCCGGCCCATCATCCCGTACCACCTGACCAATCTGATGGCGGTTCAGACGCCGGATCATGGCTGGACCGATCAGCAGCGCCGTCAACAGCGCCGTGAGGATACCCAGAATTCCGCGCACGGTGATGTACTGGATGACCGTGAAGGCACTGTTGTATTGGGCCAGATAATCAGACAGCCAGACCAGCATCAGTTCACCTCTCTTCCAGACTGCAGCGCCTCGACGACCCGCTCCATACCGGCACTGCGAGACCCCTTGACCAATGCCACATGACGGTCATCCAGATGGGTGCTGGCGTACCTGATCACCTGATCGATACTGCCGAATACCCGGGCTCCAGCTTCATCGAAACCCGCGCACCAGTCTTCGGCATGAGGACCGGTGGCCCACAACCGCGACACGCCACGCTCGCGAGCATACGCTCCGGCTTGCCGGTGCAGGGCCGCCGCCTCGTCACCCAGCTCGGCCATCTCCCCCATGATCGCCACGGCGGCCAGTCCCGATTCCGTTGCCAGCGACATCAATACTTCAACGGCCTCTCGGAATGATGAAGGGCTGGCATTGTAGCTGTCGTCCAGCAATTGACAGCCGGACGACGACTGTAGCGTGCTCAGCCGCCCACGAACCGGTCGAACCCGCTCCAGCCCCTCCACGATGCTGGTATCCCGGATGCCCGCCGAATGCGCCAGCGCCGCGGCAGCCAGGGCATTGGCGATATTGTGTCGGCCCGGAAGGGACAGACGTACCGGCGACCCCGCATCCGGAGTGATCAGTTCGAACCGGCTTCCCCCTGCATACAGGACAATATTTTCAGCCTTCACGTCAGCCGAAGTGTCATCGACGCCAAAAGTGACCACAGTCCGTTCACCAGCTCGTTTACGCCAGGTCTCACAGGCCGGGTCGTCCGCATTGAGCACGACGGTGCCACCGGGGAGAGTGCCATCGATGATCTCGCCCTTGCCCTGGACAACACCTGCCAATGAACCGAACCCTTCCACATGAGTGGCCGCGGCATTGGTGATCAGTCCCGCATCGGGTTGCACCAGGGCCACGGTGCGGGCGATGTCCCCCACCGCACTGGCGCCCAGTTCAATGACGGCAAACCGGTGTGAAGGCAACAGGTCCAGCAATGTCAAAGGTACGCCGACGTCATTATTCAGATTGCCGCGCGTGACCAGGGTCTGGTCCTGCGCCCCGCAGATCGCCCCGACCATCTCTTTCACCGTGGTCTTGCCCTGACTGCCGGTTATCGCCAGAAACCGGGCATCGGACCCCGCCCGACACATTCGGCCCAGACCACGCAGCGCTTCCAGCCCGTCATCCACCAGGAGCTGTCCCATGCCACAATCGGCGTCAATTCGCTCGACGATGGCGCCCGCGGCGCCGCGGTGCTTTGCATCTGCGATGAAGTCACTGCCATCAAAATGCTCTCCGCGAAGTGCCAGATACAGATCACCCGGCTGCAACGTGCGGGTGTCGATACCGATTCGGGAGAACATGACATCCGGCCCGGACAGTTTTCCACCCAGGGGACGTTCCAGCGCTTCCAATGACATCTTTACCGGAATCATTGTCGCGCCTCCTGCTGCGCGCTGCGCGCGTTCAGCGCCAGCCGCACCTGCGCCACATCACTGAAAGCCATGCGTTGACCGGCAACGTCCTGATAGTTTTCATGCCCCTTACCGGCCACCAGCACGATGTCGCCCGGTCGGGCCTCGGTAATCGCGTGATGGATGGCGCGAGAACGATCACGTTCCACTACAACCCTGTCACGATGTTCGATGCCCAGGAGAATCTGGCGGATGATGTGATCAGCATCTTCATGCCGCGGATTGTCATCGGTGATCACTACATGATCCGCTCCGCGCTCGGCCACTTCCGCCATCAACGGACGCTTGCCCTGGTCCCGATTGCCTCCGCAACCGAACACACAATGGATGGCGCCATCCGCATGATGCCGCAGTGCATCAAGTGCACTCTGCAATGCGTCCGGGGTATGCGCATAATCCACCACCGCCGTGACACCGCCTGACTGGCTGACCACCTCCATCCGCCCACTGACCGGTCTGATTCCGGCAACCAGATCGACGGCCCGAAGAAAGCGCGCCCTGTCTTCCAGCCTGCCTTCCCGTGAAGGCAAGGTCATCAGGGCGCACAACACCGCCAGCACATTGCTGATGTTGAAGCGTCCCAGCAGCTGTCCTTCCAGTTCAGCACCTCCCCAGGGGCTGACCAGCCGCGCGCGGTAGCCCGAGGGCCGATATTCCAGCGATTCGACTCCGACATCGGCGTCCGTACCCGTCACACGATAGGTCAATACCCGGATACGGGGCGGAAGAGCATTCAGCATGAACGTGCCGTATGGATCATCGGCATTGATCACGGCCACCTTCAATGCATCGCCGAGAAACAGCTTCCTTTTGGCCTCTGCGTACGCATCCATGCTCTCGTGGTAATCCAGGTGATCGCGCGTCAGGTTGGTGAATACCGCCGTGTGGAATGGCACGGCGGCAAGACGGTGTTGATGGAGTCCCTGGGATGAAGCCTCGATGGCCACATGCCCGGCGCCGGAATCGCTGAAATGATGCAGCATTCTCTGCACTTCAATGGGGCCGGGCGTGGTGTATCCGGTGTCATCCAATGACGGATAAATGCCGGCGCCCATGGTACCGATCACCGCACAGGCCTGGTCGTCGTCAGTCAATGCCTGGGCCAGGAACTGGGTACAACTGGTTTTTCCGTTGGTACCGGTTACCCCGACCAGTGTCATCCGTTGGCCGGGCTCGCCGTGGAAGCGGGCCGCAATACGGCTGATCTGCTTGGTCAGGTCCTCCACCACCACTATTGGAACCGGGCCTTGCCAGGACGATGCCTGCCATCCGCCGCCCGCCTGCGCCAGCACCGCGACCGCACCGTTCTGTACGGCCACATCGATGTAGTCGCGCGCATCATGATTACGGCCGAAACAGGCGATGAACAGATCACCGTCCGTCACCTGCCGACTGTCCATGGTCAGGCCAGTCACTGCCACCGCCAGCATCGCCTGGTCAGTGGTGGTGACATTCACGATGTCGCCCAGCAGCTTGCTGAGTGGTGTTGTTATATTCACTATTCGCTCTGCCGTATTCATGATGGTCGCTTTCTCATCGAGCCGTCAGACGCACCGATTCTCCGGTTGCATCCGGTTCCGGCGGTACACCCAGAGCCCGCATGGCCCCGGCCACGATCCTGGAAAATACCGGCGCTGCCACCTCACTGCCGTAGTGCTGCTCGCCCTGCGGCTCATGTATGACCACCACCACGACAATGCGCGGGTCATCTGCCGGGGCATATCCGGCGAACATGGAGTTGAACAGATCATCTTCGTACCCTGCCGCACTGACCACTCGCGCGGTGCCGGTTTTTCCCGCCACGGAATAATGTGGAACACTTGCCGCTCCGAAACCGCCACGTTCGGGATCCACCACCGCTTCAAGAATGCCTCGCACCTGGCGTGCGATTTCGGGTTCGATGACCTGTTGCGCGTACTCGGCCAATGGCATGCCACCACCATCCTTGAGCAGCGTGACCGGCTTCCGGATGCCATCATTGGCCAGCACAGAGAAGGCCTGGGCCAGTTTCAGCGTGGACGAGGACAGTCCGTAACCGAACGACAGTGTAGCGAGTTCGATGTCATGCCAGACCCTGTGGTTGGGCAGACTGCCGGCCTGCTCGCCCGGAAAACCGGTGGCCGTACCTTCGCCGAAACCTACCCGCTGCAGCACGTCACGCAACGCCTCGTGACCGATATCCAGGGCAATGCGGGACGTGCCGACGTTACTGGACTTCACCAGCACCTGCTCCAGACTCAGCTCCCCGTAGTCGCGACCCCGATCACTGACGATATCCCGACCCACCCGGATTCTTCCCGGGCTGGTGTCAACCACGGTGTCCGGCGTATAGCGCCCGCTTTCCAGCGCCGCCACGGCCGTGAACGCCTTGATGGTGGAACCGGGTTCGAACTGGTCGGTCATGGCCCGGTTGCGTAGCGACCCGAAATCATCGAGCGCGCCGCGGTTGTTGGGATTGAACGAAGGCTGATTGACCATGGACAGCACCTCCCCCGAATCCGCATCCAGAACCACAGCCGAAGCAGCGCGCGCATCACGCTGAAGGAAAGCTTCCTTCAGCTCCCGGTACACCAGACTCTGCAGGCGGAAGTCGATACTGAGCTGCAGGGTCTTGCCGGGCTGAGCCGTCTCTATGGTATTGAGTTCGCGAATGATCCGGCCGCGGCGGTCCTTGATCACCTGCTTGCGACCGGGAACACCTCTGAGCCAGTCATCGTATGCCAACTCCATGCCTTCCTGACCAACGTCGTCGATATTGGTGAACCCGACCACATGGGACGCCACCTCGCCCTGGGGGTAATAACGCTGGTACTCCTGACGGGAGTACACCCCGGGAAGGTCAAGCGCCAGCACACGCTGCGCCGCCGCGGGCGGCATGCGACGTCGCAGGTAGATGAACTCTTTGTCGGCATTGTCATTGACCCGGCGTTCCAGCACATCGGCATTCAGCTCCATTATCTGTGCCAGACGCTGAATATCCCCTGTCTGCCCCTGCAGTTCCCGGGGATTCAGCCACAATGACTCCACGGGCGAGCTGATGGCCAGCGGCTCCCCGTTGCGGTCCGTGATCATGCCCCGATGCGCCAGCAGTGGCTCGGTCCGAACCGTGCGGGCATCACCCTGCTCACGCAGAAACTCACCCTGCAACACCTGCAGACTGAGCACCTTGGTCGTGACCAGCGCGGCCGCCACCATCAGCAGCAACCAGACCAGGCCCAGGCGCCACCTGGCCGCCATCATCGAGCCTTCATTCCGGGTCATAGTTCACCATTATCGTTTCCGACCATTCCGGCAACTTCATCGCCAGTTCTTCTTCCGCCCTGCGTTCGATACGGCCGTCGAGACCGAATGTACTGTGCTCGATCAGAAGCTGTCCCCATTCAACCTCCAGCATATTGCCGCTCTGTCGCAGCTGCTGGAGCTCGTTGAACAGGGTGCGATGCTTATGCGTGGCATGGACCACCGCAAGTCCACTGATCAATACAGTCATCATCAACACCATCATCAGCAGCACACCGGGGTCTCCCACCCGGAGCCAGCGGAATACCGGTTCAGTCTGATTCCGGGCCTGTTCAGTCCGCGTGCTCATGGGGCCGCCCTGTCACGTGATGTTGTGAACGTGTCGCCACACGCAAAGTGGCGCTCCTCGCCCTGACGTTGTGCTTCACTTCGTCGGGATCTGCCCGGCGCGGTTTCTCGGGTCGCTCCAGGCGCCCGTGGATCTGTTCGTATTGCACCGGTACGCCACGCGGCAATTGCGGCCCCTGCGACTCGCTGCGCATGAACTGCTTGACCAGCCGGTCTTCCAGCGAATGAAAACTGATGACGCAGAGTCGCCCTCCGGGAGCCAGCAGGGAAACCGACTGCTCCAGGGCAGAACGCAATGCGTCCAGTTCGCCATTGATATGAATCCGCAAGGCCTGGAATGTTCGCGTTGCGGGATGCCGGTGCCGCTCCCAGGCGGGATGGGCCGTCTTGACAATCTCGGCCAGCTGGCCTGTACGCTCGATGGACTCTTCCGCGCGAGCCCTGACAATGGCCCGGGCAATCCGCCGCGAATGGCGCTCGTCACCGTATTGAAAAATGACATTGGCAATATCGCGCTCGTCGGCTCGCATCAACCATTGCGCCACACTCTCCCCGCTGTGCGGATCCATGCGCATGTCCAGCGGGCCATCGTGCATGAAGCTGAACCCACGAGAGGCATCATCCAGCTGTGGCGACGACACGCCCAGGTCGAGCAGGATGCCATCCAGCGATGCCCCGGTTTCTCCCCAGTGCCCGAGAATGTGTTGCGTGATGTCCGCAAAGCTGCCGTATACCATGCCAAATCGCGGATCCTCTTCGGCCAGCAGGCGCCCCTCGGCCACCGCTTCAGGATCACGATCGATGCCTAACAGGTGGCCATCCGGACCCAGACACTGCAGTATGCGACGTGAGTGTCCACCGCGGCCGAACGTGCCATCCACGTACCGGCCCTCCGGACGCCTCACCAGAGCGGCTACCGCCGGCTCCAGCAATACGGCTTCATGTCCCTGCGCTACTGTCATGGCTCAACCTGCTGCACCCAGCCTTCGGTTACCGACAGCCCGTTGCGGCCAGGCCGCAATCCGGCAAAATCACAGGGAAATATGGCGCATCTCGGCCGAAAGCTCACCATCCCCGCTGGCTTCCTCGGTCCACACTTCCATCTGCTGCCCCCAGAGATCCTCGCTCCATATCTCGAACTTCTTGCCCTGCCCCACCAATGCCACATGCTTTTCCAACCCGGCATACTGCCTCAGTATCTGTGGCAGCAGGATCCGACCATTGCCGTCCATCTCCAGGTCTGTGGCGTGACCGATCAACATGCGCTGCGCACGTCGGGCCAGCGGATCAAAACTGGGCAGCTTTTCCAGCTCTGACTGGATCACGTCCCACTCATCCACCGGGTACAGCAGCAGACATTTCTGCTGCGTATCGATGGTGGCCACCAGGCGTCCGGCGTACCGATCCAGCAACAACTCCCGGTAGCGCGACGGCACGGCCATTCGCCCCTTGGCGTCCAGGTTGATGGTGTTGATGCCACGAAACACGCCGCTCTGGCTCCTCGCTGGTCGGTGTGGATCATGGGGCTGACGGCTCAGATCGCCACACCAGCCCCGCAACCCCCACTAATATCCACTGAATGTACCTGTCTTACCACTAATTACCACTTTCCGACACTATAGGCACAGAAAAAACGTTGTGCAAGCGGAATTTGCGGGGTCTGACGCAAAAATCGGGAGAAATTGCAGGGATAAGCGGCGAACAGGTCAGAAAACACTTGAGAAATGGGTAGCTAATTACTGCCCATTCAGCGTGATGGGGCGCTGATTTAAAGTAGATTATGAGGACCAGGCCGGATTCGCCCTGATCGAGGGAAGGTAAGGAAGTCCGAGTCAGCCGATAAGCCGGGTTCTGTCGTGGACAGTCATTCCTCTAGGACCTGCATCACTGCAGGCCTCCAGCAGCCTACCCGGACCCGGTGCGAGCCACACCATCGGGTCCCTATTTGGCCTTGCTCCGAACGGGGTTTGCCGTGCCGCGGACTGTTACCAGCCGCGCGGTGCGCTCTTACCGCACCGTTTCACCCTTACCGCCCGACACGAAGTCGGGGTTGGCGGTCTGCTCTCTGCTGCACTTTCCGTGGGCTCGCGCCCCCCAGGGGTTACCTGGCGTTCTGCTCTGTGGAGCCCGGACTTTCCTCCGATCCCTGCCGATCACCCGCATCAAGCGAAGTGATCCGCGACAGGACCGACGACTGCCTGGCTGACTCGGTCGGCAAGAATAAGCGAGCAGCCCCACGAATTCAAGAACAACCCGCCTGTTATCCGTCATTCGCGCTGCATCCGCAGCGCCATGCTGTACAGGAGATTCTTCTTCATGCCGGTGAGACGCACAGCCAGGGATACCGCCTGCCGTACCGGCAGCTCCTTGAGCAGGATCGCCAGCACCTCCTTCGCCTGGTGGCTGGCGTCATCCTCGGCACCCGCCGCCGGCTTTTCGAGACCGGCCACCAGCACCACGAACTCTCCCCGTCGGTTGTCACTGTCTGAATCCAGCCAGGTACAGAGCTGCTCAAGCGTACCCGTTGCCACACTTTCCCAGGTCTTGGTGAGTTCCCGACAGACAGTAGCCAGGCGATGCCGCCCGAAGGCGCCGGCCATGTCTGCCACGCTGCCCCGGATGCGGTGTGGCGCCTCGTAGAACACAAGCGTCCTGGTATCTTCGGCCAGCAATGAGTACAGTTTCCGGCGTCCTGCCGGCCTGGCCGGAGGAAATCCCTCGAAAGCGAATCGTCCTACCGGGAGACCGGCCACGCTCAGCGCGGCCGTCAAGGCGCTGGGTCCGGGTACCGGAATCACCCGGATACCGGAATCCCTGGCACGGACCACGAGACCATGCCCCGGGTCGGAGATCAGCGGCGTACCTGCATCACTGATGAGTGCCACGGACTGCCCCTCGATCAGACGTTGCAGCAACCGGTCCTCGCGTTGCGGCTGGCTGAAGGCGTGATAGGAAAGCATGGGCGTCTCGATGCCGAAATGCTGCAACAGACGCGCACTATGCCGGGTATCCTCGGCGGCAATGAGGTCCACCCCGGTCAGTACGGCCAGTGCCCGATGACTGATGTCCCCGAGATTTCCGATCGGCGTGGCCACGACATAAAGTGCCGGCCCTTCCGCCTGTTGTCGCTGCTCCGCCACCGGCGTCTCCCTGCGTGATACTGCGCTTGAGCGGATATTGTACTGGACCCCCGATTGCGGCAACAGGGCAACTGTACTATGCTCGCAGCAACTACGCCTGACCCGGATTGACATGCGACAGTCTGATTTTCCGCGCCGCCATCGCCCGTTCGCGCCGGTGCTACTGAGCCTACTCCTCGCGGCCTGTGCCACGGAGACACTTCCACCCCCTGAGCAACGCGATCCGTCGCCGGCCCCGGAGGGTGGCATCTCCGCCTATCTTGAAAATGTACAGGATGCCGAAAACGATATGGATCGGCTGCTGGAGGCAGCGGAAGACGCCCTTGCCGATGGCAACACGGACATCGCCGGCGAACTCACCGCCCGGCTCACGCAACAGATCGAGGAATCCAGCTGGCAGGACGCATCGCCTGAACACCTCCGCTACCTTTTGCTTCAGGCCTCTCTGCAACAGGCGGACGGAGAATACCGGGACGCACTCAGAACATTGAACACTTTTCCCGCGCCGCGCTGGCAGGCCGCGTCAGAACCGATGTATCGGCGCTGGCTGGAGCAGCGCATCGCCACACTGCTGGATACCGAGCAGCGACTGGCGGCCGTCCACGACCACATCGAACTGGGCGAACTGTTGCCGGCGGAATTGCGACAGACCAACCGCAACCGCATCTGGGACATCCTGAGCCGCATACCGGAGGGCACGATATCCGGATCGAGGTCGATCGATTCCTACGAAATGCGCGGATGGCTGGAACTGCTGGACATGATCCGTTCCCGACCGGACAACATCGAGGACCAGATCTCCATCATCGAGCAATGGCGCAACCGCTGGAACCGGCACCCCGCCGCCGATGCCCTGCCAGATGCGTTGGCGCACCTGGTGGATGTATGGGAAAGTCGTCCGACCCGCCTGGCACTGCTACTCCCGGTCCAGCAGGCAGCGGGTGACGCAGTGATACAGGGTTTCATGAGTGCCTATTATCACGCATTGTCGCAGGAGCAGGATGTCCCCACTGTAAGAATCTACGATACCAGCAGCCCACGGACCACCGAAGCCCTGTACCGTCAGGCCGTAGAGGACGGCGCCGAGCTGGTGATCGGACCGCTGGACAAGGAAGCCGTCCGCGACTTTCAGAGCCGAAGGGCCATGCCGGTACCAACCCTGGCACTGAATTACACGGACAACGGGCGGATCAATCCAGAGGGGCTGTATCAGTTTGGGCTGGCTCCGGAAGACGATATTCGGCAACTGACCCGGGCCGCCCGGCTCGAGGGGCACCGCCTGGCGGCCTCTCTGACTCCCGGTGGTGAAGAATACCGGCGCATCCGTCAGCTGTTCCGACAACAGTGGCAGGAACTGGACGGCCAGGTATTATCGGAGCGGACATTCACAGAAGCAGGAGGATATCCGGATCTGCTCCGCGACATGCTGGCCGTGGATGAGAGCGAGACCCGATTCGATCGCCTCGCGGCCATACTTCCGCGGGATGACATCGCTTTCACGCCCCGACGC
>JBNJGU010000053.1:0-14651 GCA_051747985.1 Pseudomonadota bacterium
TAGAACGTGGAGCGGATGGTCAGTGGCAGACCCTTGTTGTAGGTGAAAAACGCCAGTGACAGTGCGACCACGCCATAGATGGCCCAGGGATGCAGCCCCCAGTGGTACATGGTGGCACCGAGAGCGGCTTTCTTCGATGCCTCGGTATAGCCTTCGATGCCGAACGGCGTACCAAACCATTCCGTGAAGTATCCGGTGGGCTCGGCCACGCTCCAGAACATCAGGCCGATGCCCATGCCGGCGGCGAACAACATGGCAAACCAGGAAAACAGGGAAAAGTCCGGTGTGGCCTCCTCGCCGCCCAGACGGATCCGACCCACCGGCAGTACAATCAATGCCAGGCAGAACAGCACGAAGAAATTGCCGGCGGACAGGAACAGCCAGTCGAAGGTGGCCTGAATCCAGTTACGCGTGGCCTCCAGCGAATCACGTGCCTGTTCGGGGAACAGCAGGGAGCCGAGCACGAACATCAGAATCAGCAAGCCGCTGACCATGAAGACGGGGTTGTGGATGTCGAAACCCCATTTGCGGATGTTGTCCTGTCCGACCCGATAATCAGTCTGATAGATTTCCTCGATCACATCAGCCTGTTCCTGGGCTGCCTCCAGTTCGTCTGTCAAACCTGTACTCCTGCTGCCAGTAATAACCGGGTACCCTACCACAGCGGCCCGGACAGGACCATGTCACCACCCGGGGAGGGACGGGCGTCAGACCATTTTCCGTTGCCAGCTTCCGCGCAGGAACAGTGCCGTCGCGATCAGGCAGAACAACAGATCCGAGGACAATACAGACCAATAGACACCGGTCGGTCCGAGTCCCAGTGTGGTGGACAATATCCAGGCCAGCGGAATCTGCACCACCCAGAAACAGAACAGGTTGATCCAGGTCGGCGTCATGGTGTCGCCGGCGCCATTGAAAGACTGCACGGTGATCACGGCCACGCCCATCGGCACCAGTCCGTAGCTCAGGATGCGCAGGCTTTCGATGCCACTGGCGACGACGTCGGCCTCGGTGCTGAAGAAGCCCATGACCCAGGCCGGATTGGCAATGATGATCAGTGTGACCAGTGCCATGTATCCGGCCGTGTATCGGGCCACCTGCATGACGGTGGCATGGGCCCGGTCGGGCTTGCGTGCACCCAGGTTCTGCCCCACCAGGGTGGCGACCGCGTTGCTGAGACCGAAGGCCGGCAGGATCATGAACATGATGACCCGGATGGCGATGGTATAGCCGGCCACCGCATCGCTGCCGTGGACAGAGACCAGGCGGACCAGGAACATCCAGCTGGCGGTGGCGACCAGGAACTGCGCGATGCCGCCCACCGAAATCCGGCTCAGATGCAGCAGCAGGGACAGTTTCAGTGCCAGGTCGGCCAGATGCAGGCGGATACGGCGGCTGCCCCGGCAAAGGTGCCAGAGCTGGTAGGCCACGCCGGTACCCCGGCCGATGTTGGTGGCCACGGCCGCGCCGGTGACTCCCATTTCCGGGAACGGTCCGACGCCATAGATCAGGCAGGGGTCCAGCACGATGTTGATGCCGTTGGCCAGTATCAGGGACCGCATGGCGATGCTGGCATCCCCGGCGCCCCGGAAAATGGCGTTGTTCAGGAACAGGAACAGGATCGTGAACGAGCCGCTGAACATGATGGTGGTGTAGCCCCGGCCGGTCTCGATGACGGCCGGTTCGGCGCCCATCAGGCGCAGGATGGCATCGGCGTAGTACCAGCCGGTCACACCCACCACCACGGAAATGATCAGACCCAGCCACAGAGCCTGGCCGGCGACCTGCTCGGCGGCCACCGGATTGCCTTCACCAATGCGCCGCGCCACCATGGCCGTGGTGGCCATGCTGACGCCGATGGCCACGGCGAACAGCAGGGAGATGACGGCCTCGGTCAGGCCCACGGTGGCCACGGCCTCCGCGCCCAGGCGGGCGACGAAGAAGATGTCGACCAGCGCGAAGATCGATTCCATGGCCATTTCCAGGATCATGGGCACGGCCAGCAGGAAGGTCACCCGGGGTATGGAGCCCTCGGTGTAGTTGATGTGCGGATCGCCCGCCACCGCCTGGCGGAACAGGCGGGCGAAATCCCTGATTTTCCTGAACATGACAGTCTTTCCTGGCCAACAACGCCGGTGGTCGCACTCACGTGGATTCCGTAGCAGGCTAAGCGCGAGGCGAGAGAATGCCTCTGTCTGGAAGTCCATACGATGGAGAGTGCGCGATTATAGACCCGGCCGACGGACAGGGGAACCGTGAAGTGTCCCTGCCTGTGACTGCAGTCGCTGGCTCGGGGCGGTGAATTCCGGCATTCTCCGTTCTGTCATCTGCTGATATGATCAGACCGTGACGGCACAGGTTTTGCTGTGTTTGCCGGGCCGTTATCATCCACCACCTTCTGGAGGCCCCATGGAAAACCGTATCCGCACTGCCTGTTTCACCGCTCTATTGCTCGTTTTTGCTGCCTGTGGCGCCGATGATCCGTCATCCCGGGGCGATTCCGCATCCGGAACGGAGCCGGCCACGGACAGCCCGTCCAGCACGGTGCAATCCGAAGAAGAAGCGCTGGTTGCGCGGGCCCGGGAGATCCACGATCGCGTCATCACCATCGATACCCATGTGGACATCAACACGGACAACTTCACGGCGGACAACAACTACACCTCGGACCTGGATGTACAGGTCAATCTGCCGAAAATGGAGGCCGGCGGTCTGGATGTGGCCTGGTTCATCGTCTACACCGGCCAGGGAGAGCTGACCGAAGAAGGATTCGCGGCCGCCTACGACAATGCCATGGACAAATTTGGTGCAATCCACCGCCTGGCCGATGAATATGCACCGGATCGGATCGAGGTGGCCTACAACTCCGATGATGTGCGGCGCATCGTGGCGGAAGGGAAAAAGGTGGCGATGATCGGTGTGGAGAACGGCTATCCGATGGCCATGGACGTGGATCGGGTCCGGGAATTCCACGAAATGGGCGCCCGCTACATGTCCCTGACCCACAATGGACACAACCAGCTGGGTGATTCGAACACCGGGGAGCGGGAGGATGTCTGGATGCATGACGGTCTCAGTGACCTGGGTCGTGAAGTGGTGCGGGAAATGAACCGCCTGGGCATGATGATTGACCTCTCGCATCCCTCCATCCAGACCAACCTGCAGTCCATGGAGCTCTCCACGGCGCCGGTGATCGCTTCGCATTCGTCGGCCCGGGCACTGGCGCCCTCGGTGAGTCGCAACCTGACCGACGAGGAGCTGTTGGCGGTGGCTGAATCGGGCGGTGTGGTGCAGGCCGTGGCTTTCCGCTCCTACCTGGATCCTGAGAAACACGAGCGCAATCGCGAAGCGGTCAGGGCCCTGCGGGAAGATATCGCCGGGGAAATCGGGCTGGTTCTGCTGGACAGTGATCAATTGCGGGAACTGGATGGACCGCAACGCGACGAGTATGACCAACAATTTGCCCGGCTGGAAGAACTCGCCGCCTCCCGTATCGAGGCCGAAGTCAATGCGGTCGCTCCTCCAGTGGATGTGGCGGATCTGGTGGATCATGTCGACTACATGGTCGATCTGATCGGCATCGATCATGTGGGCATCACATCGGACTTTGACGGCGGCGGTGGTGTCGAGGGCTGGATGGACGCGTCCGAGACCTTCAATGTCACGCTGGAGCTGGTACGACGCGGTTATACCGAAGAGGAAATCGACAGGCTGTGGGGCGGGAATCTGCTGCGGGTACTGGATGAAGTGCAGGCGGTTGCGGCCTCGATGTAATGGCCCACTGGTTGAGATAGAATCGATGCCGTTCAGTAAAGCGTAATCCAGAAGGAGCTTCCATGAGCGAGGAGAATCAGGGGCTGATCGTGTTTTCCCATGGCAAGGAAAGCGGCCCGCACGGTACCAAGATCCAGATGCTTGCCGGTATTGCCATCAAGCATGGCTGGACTACCGACAGCATCGACTATACCGACCTCATGGACCCCGATGAGCGGGTCGAACGTCTGCTGGACGAACTGGACGGCGAGTCGCGTCGGCCACTGGTGCTGGTCGGTTCCAGCATGGGCGCCTATGTGTCGCTGGTGGCGGCGGCTTCACTGCGTCCACAGGGGGTCTTCCTGATGGCGCCGGCGCTGTATATCCCGGGCTGGAAGCAACAGCAGTACGCGGACGATCTGGAGCGTGTCAGTATCGTACATGGCTGGGATGACGAGCTGATCCCGCCGGACAATATCCTGCGTTATGCGACATCCGCGGCCTGTGATCTGCATCTGCTGCCCGCCGATCATCGCCTGGCCGCGGTATTGCCCGAGCTGGGTGCCATCTTCGAGGCCTTCCTGCGACGGATCGGAGGCGGCTCATGAGCACACGGCGGCGCTTCCTGCAGATTGCTGGTGGGGCGGCGATCCTGGCGGGTGGTGGCCCGGCGCGGTTGCTGGCGGCCGACGCCCCGTTCGGGGCGGATGTGGAGCTGCAGCTCACCGCCCGGCCCGGTGAGGCCGGTCTGCTGCCCGGCACGCCCACCAGGATATGGCGCTATGATGGCGAAGTGCTGCGCGGCGACCCGCGGACGCTGTCCTTCCTGGATGGTAGTGGGCACATTCCATTGCTGCGTCTGATGCGCGGGCAGCGGGTCCGCATTCATTTCCACAACCGGCTGCCGGAGCCGACCATCGTGCACTGGCACGGTCTGCACATGCCCCAGCCGATGGACGGGCACCCGATGTATGCCATCGAAGAGGGCGAGACCTTCACCTATGAATTCGAGGTCGATACGCGGGCGGGCACCTACTGGTTCCATCCACATCCGCATCAGCGCACGGCATATCAGGTGCTGCAGGGGCTGACCGGACTGCTGGTGGTGCACGATGACGAGGAGCAGTCGCTGGGCCTGCCCGCCGGCGATCTGGACATTCCCCTGGTCATCCAGGACCGGCGCTTCGATGGCGACAACCAGCTGGTCCACCTGGGCCGCCGCCGCATGGACTGGATGATGGGGTATGCCGGCGACCATGTACTGGTCAACGGTGATGTCGACTATCAGCGCCAGGTGCCCCGCACAAGCTGCCGCTTGCGCCTGTTCAATGGATCCAACGCCAGCACCTGCCAGCTGCGTCTGTCGGGAGGGCGGCCGATGACGGTCATCGGCAGCGATGGTGGTCTGCTGGAGTTCCCGGAACAGCGCCAGCAGGTGACACTGGCACCCGCCGAGCGTATCGAGGTGTTGGTGGATCTTTCCCGGCTGCAGGCCGGAGACGAGTTGGCACTGCTGGCCGAGACCTGGTCGCCGCGGCTGCAACGTCTGACGGATCGGCAGGTGACGGGCGAGCTGCGCGACGGAGGCAGGGTGATCGCAAGACTGATTGCCGGTGACGAGCAGCGTCCGTCGCCGCCGCTACCCGACCGGCTTTCCGTGTACCCGACCGCGCCGTCGCTGGAGCAGGCCGTGACCCGTCGGGTGACCCTGTCGATGATGCGTGGCAACCTCACCCTGAACGGGCGGGTGTTCGGCGGCATGCGGGATGTGGCCGATGAGGAGAGGGTGGCGCTGGATCGTCCGGTCATCTGGGAGTTCGCCAATGATGCCCGCATGGGTATGGGCCGGGGTGGCGGCAGAGGCATGGGAATGGGCATGCGGATGTTGCATCCCATGCACGTCCACAATGTCCAGTTCCGAGTGATCGGCCGGCAGATGGCCGAGGAACCCGACAGCGTGCTGGAGTCGCTGGGCCGCGGATCCATCGACAACGGATTGAAGGACGTGGTGCTGGTCCGTCCCGGTGAACGCGTGCGCGTGCTGATGCAGTTTGCCGATCATACCGGACTCTATCTCTACCACTGTCATATTCTGGAGCATGAAGACCTGGGCATGATGCGCAATTTTCTCATTGAGTCCGCGTGACAGGTTGCCGGCTGTCACATTTTGTTCACGCTACTGCCAAACCATTGTCACAGTTCCTGAGTAGACTTCGCCCCTGATTACACGACAATCAGGTGACAGGAGAGTAGATGATGGGTTCAGGATTCAGCAAGAGACTGCTGGCGGGGGCGGTGGCCTCCATGCTGATCACGGGTGCGGCGCAGGCCGCGGAGATCGAGGGACGCGTGGTCGATGAAGACTCCGATGTGGCCCTCTCCGGCGTCCGGGTTCGCGTCGCCGACGGCTCCGCCGAAGCCTATACAGACCGGTCGGGCCGCTTCGTGCTGCGTGACGTCGATCCGGGCACCGTGACACTGGTGTTCGATTACGTGGGGCTGGAAAGCCGACGTGAGCAGGTCAGCCTTTCTGATGACCGGACAGCCGTGGTCAACGTGTCACTGGCTTCAGCCGCCGTGCTGGACACCATCGTGGTCACCGCCCAGCGGCAGGCGCAGAATCGCGCACTCAACCGCTATCGCAGCGCCGACAGCATCTCCAGTTTCATCGCCTCGGACGACATGGGGCAGTTCGTCGACCAGAACGTGGCCGAGTCCCTGCAGCGCCTGCCCGGTGTGTCCATAACGCGCGACCAGGGCGAGGGCCGTTTCGCCAACGTCCGTGGCATCGACGCCGGACTGAGTACGGTCAGCATCAACGGCATGCGCATCGGCACGCCGGAGGACAGTTCCCGCGCCGTTCCGCTGGATGTCATCCCGGCCGGATCGGTGGAGATGCTGGAAGTGACCAAGGTGCCCACCCCGGACATGCCGGGTGATGCCATCGGCGGCGCCGTGGAAATCAGTTCCGGATCTCCCTTCGACCGCAGCGGCCAGGAGCTGCGCTATCGTCTGGAAGGCAGCTACAACCAGCTCAGTGGTGACTACAGCCCGAAGGCACAGGTCAACTACGATACCGTCACCGGGCTGTTCGGGGGCGCGGAGAACCTGGGCATCTCCGCCGGTCTGAATTACCAGGACCGCTCGCTGCAGTCGGACAACATCGAGGCCGAGTACGATTTTCTGGACCTGGGCGCCGACGAGGCCTTCTCCATCATCGAGGTGCAGCAGCGCAAGTACTATGTGGAACGCGAACGACTCGGCGCCAACCTCAACCTGGAATTCCGGCCGGACGACGTCAGCCGTTATCATGCCAACCTCGTTTACAGCGAGTTCACCGATGCCGAGACCCGCCAGCGCAGCATCATCAAGTTCGAGGACGGTGATCTTACATCCTTCGACGGGCGCAACGCCGTCTATGAGGGCATCGAGGAAGACGGCTTCCGCCGCCGTATCCGGTCCCGCACCAAGGAGCAGGACACGCTGGCATTCGCCGCCGGCGGCGAGCACATGCTGGGCGGCTGGACGCTGGACTACAACGTGGGCATCTCCACCACCCGCGAACGGGTGCCGGACGAGACCGAAGGCCGCTTCGAGAAGACCGGCGACCCGCTGGATGCCAATGTGACGATCGGGGGCATTCCCTCGTTCTCGATTCTCGCCGGCGGAAGCGCGGACAGCAGTTACCTGCAGCACGACAATTATGCGCTGGACCGTGTCGTGCTGGAGCCGATCGCTGTCGACGATGACGACATCAATGGCGAGCTGAATATCGAGGTACCCGGCGCCTTCGGCATGGCGTCCCTGACGCTGAAGACCGGACTGGATTTCCGCTTCAAGGACAAGGACTCCGACGTCGACGAGATCGAGCTGCGCGATGTGCCCGATGTCACGCTGGCACCGTTCACCAGCGGGGCGCCGGACTATCCGTTCGGAAACCTGGGGCAGGGCATCAGCTCGCCGCTGTTCCTGTCCTACTTCGCTGACAACCGGGACCAGTTCGGCATCCGTCCGAAGGATGAACAGGAAGTGACCGAACTGACACTGGCCGAGGACTACCGGACGGAAGAGGACGTCACGGCCGCCTACCTGATGGGCACCTGGGACCTGGACCAGTGGCAGGTGATCGCCGGTGTGCGCGCCGAGCGCACCGACTACAGCTCCGTGGGCAACGAGCTGTCCTTCAACGAGGACGGCACATTGGGCGTGAGTGAGCGCCGTGTTTCCTCCGACTACGACAATCTGCTGCCGGCCCTGCACCTGCGTTACGAGCCCGTGGACAACATGGTGCTGAGGGCGGCCTGGAGCAATACCATATCGCGCCCCAGCTTCGGTGACATCTCGCCGCGTGCCTCCATCGACCGCGATGACAGGGAGATCGATATCGGCAATCCGGACCTGGATCCCTATGAGTCGACCAATTACGATCTGATGCTGGACTGGTATCCGGGCAACGCCGGCGTAGTCTCACTTGGCGTCTTCCACAAGGACATCGACAACTACATCGTCGAGTTCCGCAGCCTGCAGGACGCCGAGTTCCCTGGCTTCGACGTGACCCGGCCGGTCAATGGCACCGAAGCGTCGGTGACCGGTATCGAGTTCAATGTGCAGCAGGGCCTGGAAGTGCTGGATGAGCGCCTGGCCGGTCTGCTGGTGGGCTTCAGTCTCACCGAGCTGGACACCGACCTGAAGCTGGCCGAACGGACGGGGGAGAGCTTCAGCCTGCCGTCGGCGGCCGAGAGCGCCGGTAATGCCTACGTCGGCTATGAGCGAGGCAACTTCAGCGGCCGACTGAGCGTATCGCACCGTGACGAGTTCCTGGACGAGGTGGGTGATGACCGCAATTTCGACCTCTATGTGGCGCCACACACCCAGGTGGATGTGACGGCCAGCTACCGCATCACGGACGCGTTCGAGCTGGTCACGGAGCTGACCAACCTGACCGACGAGGCGCTGGAACTGTATCAGGGGGCGCCCGCCAATGTGCTGCAGTTCGAGGAATACGGCCCCACCTTCGCCATCGGCTTCCGCGGGAGCTTCTGACCCGGCGCCGCATCGGTTCGTGGCGTGTCGGAGGGCTCTTCGGAGCCCTCTGACATTTTGCGCCGCGGGCGGTTTCGTTCGCCGGTTCAAACGGGGTACACTGTCGGACCCTTAGGCCGATACCCTTCATAATGACTCTGCTGATTCTTTTCGCGGTAACCTCGATTGGCTTCTCCTTTCTGTGCTCCATACTGGAAGCGGCCCTGTTGTCCGTGACGCCCAGTTACATCGCATCGCTGAAGAGCACCCAACCATCGCTGTTTGATCGCCTGCGCGCCCTGAAGGACGACATTGACGATCCGCTGTCCGCCATTCTGACCCTGAACACGGTGGCCCATACGGTGGGTGCCACCGGCGTGGGTGCCCAGGTGACGGTGCTGTACGGCGAGGCCTGGCTGGGCCTGGCGTCCGGGGTGATGACCATGGCCATCCTGATTTTCTCGGAAATCATTCCCAAGACCATCGGGGCCAAGTACTGGAAAAGCATCGCACCGGCGCTGCCCTCCGTCCTGCGGTTCATGATCGTGGCGCTGATGCCGTTCATCTGGCTGTCCAAGCAGATCACCCGGCGGCTGGGCGAGGGCGGTGCCGAGACCGACATCCGGGCCGAGATCAGTGCCCTGACCGAGATCGGACGTGATCAGCAGGCCCTGGATGAAGACGAGCGCCGTGTCATACAGAACACCCTGAGACTGCACGAGATCAAGACCAGCGCCATCATGACGCCCCGCACCGTCTGCAGGCATTTCAAACCGGATGCCACGGCCGGTGAGTTCCGGGAGAAGGCGGTGAGTCTGCCCTTCTCGCGCTTTCCGCTGATCGATGGCGAGGGTGGTACGGTCGGTTACGTACACAAGTCGGATCTGCTCTGCGTGGACAATGAAACCGCGCTGAGTGAGATCGCCCGCGAGGCGGTGACCGTCAATGCCACCACCAACATCGAGTATCTGTTTGGAGAAATGCTGGTCAATCGTCAGCACCTGGCCGTGGTGTATGATGAACTGGGTACTTGGGTGGGTATCGTGACCATGGAAGACATCATCGAGACCATGCTGGGCCGGGAGATCATGGACGAGACGGACAATGTGTCCAATCTGCGGCGTTACGCCCGGCAGCGCTGGAGCCGACGACTGAAAAAATCGCATGAAAACGGCGGAAAGGACCAGGAAGCTCCGAAAGAACCTGAACCCCGGGTCGGAGGTTGATTGCCCTGTCGGTTTGTCGATGTTGCGGCGGCCGACCCTATCGCATGCGAAGAAATGATTCTGCGCGGATGCCAAGAGGAGAATTCCCGATGAACCCGTTGTTCCATGCACGATCCCTGTTGCTGTTGGTGGCGCTGAGCGCTCTGGTGTCCTGTACCGGGGAGGCCGGGGACGCCGACCCGTCAGCCAGTGAGGACGAAAGGCTGCAGGCCATTGCCGAAGACATCACCATTCATCGTGATGACTTCGGGGTGCCACACATCTACGCGGAAACCGATGCCGAGACCGTATTCGGGCTGATGTACGCGCAGGCCGAGGATGATTTCCCGCGCATCGAACGCAATTACATCTGGGCCACCGGCCGCCTGGCCGAAGTCGAAGGGGCCGAGGCGCTGTACAGCGATCTGAGGGCCCGCCTGTATATGACCCGCGAGGAGGCCATGGCAGCCTATGAGGCGGCCCCGGACTGGTTGCGGGAATTGACCGATGCCTTTGCCGACGGATTGAATTTCTATCTGGCCACTCATCCGGAAGTCGAACCCGAGCTGATCGAGCGTTTCGAGCCCTGGATGCCATTCTATTTCTTCGAGGGGTCGATCGGCGGTGACATCGAACAGATTCCGCTGGACCGGATTCGGGAGTTCTACAGTCACGCCGCCACCGTGGCCGGCGATCCCCCGCCGCAGGCCGGACCGATGGTGGCGGCCAATTTCGGCCCCGGTCGTACACGGATGCCGCTGGCGCCCGGCGAGTACCGGGAACCGGACGGCTCCAACGGTTTTGCCCTGGACGGAACCCGTACCGAGTCCGGCGACGCCATGCTGCTGATCAATCCGCACACCAGTTTCTATTTTCGCGGCGAGTACCATGCGGTCAGCGAGGAAGGATTGAACGCCTACGGTGCCATCACCTGGGGGCAGTTTTTCGTCTATCAGGGATTCAACGAGGATACCGGCTGGATGCACACCTCCACCGGTGCCGACTTCATGGACGAGTTTGTGCAGGACATCGTCCGCGAGGGTGACGGCCTGTACTATCGCTATGGCGACGACCTGCGCGAGCTGCAGGAACTGGAGGTCACGCTGCGTTATCGCGACGGTGACAGTATGAGCGAGCAGACATTTCCGATGTACCGCACCCATCAGGGGCCGATCACCCATGAGATCGACGGGCAGTGGGTGTCGACCCGCATCAACTGGGATCCGGTCAATGCCCTGCGGCAGTCCTATCTGCGCATGAAGACCGCCGACCATGATGGGTTCCGGGACATGATGGACATCCGCACCAACTCCTCCAACAATACGGTATTTGCCGACTCCTCGGGCAACATCGCCTACTTCCATGGCAACTTCATGCCCAGGCGCGACCTGCGCTTCGATTATTCACAGCCGGTTGACGGCAGCGATCCGGCCACGGACTGGCAGGGCAGGCACGAAGTCGACGAGATGATCACGCTGGTCAACCCGGAAAGCGGCTGGCTTCAGAATGCCAACTCCACTCCGTTCACGGCGGCCGGCGAGTTCAGCCCGGAGCGCATGGACTACCCGATCTATATGGCGCCGGACGCGGAGAATTTCCGGGGGCTGCATGCCGTGTCCCTGCTACGGAACGCGGAAAATGTGACATTGGACAGTCTCATCGAACTGGCCTACGACCCGTACCTGCTCGGTTTCGAGCAGCTCATCGATGGCCTGGTGGACGCCTGGACCGACCGCTCGGCGGATTGGCCGGGGTTGCTGGAGCCGGTGTCCTATTTCAGTGAGTGGGACGGAACCGTCAGCACCGATTCCATCGCCATGACACTGGCCCGTTTCTATGGCAACAACATGCTCGCGCGCGTGGACGCGCCGGATGAGCTGACCGCCATGCAGCGCATCAACTGGATGGGCACGGACAGCGAGCCGGAACAGCGGTTGCAGGTGTTTGCTGATACCCTGGATGAACTGGAGGATCGATTCGGCGACTGGCGAACACCCTGGGGCGAGGTCAATCGCTTCCAGCGCCTGAGCGGGGCCATCGATGCCGGTTTCGATGACGGGGAACCCAGCGTCCCGGTGGGGATGGCTTCGTCGCGTTGGGGGGCGCTGGCCTCCTTCGTGCCGGCGCGGGATACCGGCACGGACCGTCTGTATGGCGCGGCCGGCAACAGCTTCGTGGCGGTGGTGGAGTTCGGTGATCGGGTGCGCGCGCGTACCCTGCTGGCTGGAGGGCAGAGCAACGATCCTGATTCACCGCATTTCGACGATCAGGTACAGATGTACGTGGAACCCCGCTTCAAGGAAGCGGCCTACTATCGCGAGGACGTCGAGCGCCGGGCCGTGCGCACATACTCACCCGGTGAGTGAGCGCAGCCCGGCGATGGCCCGGTCAATGTGCTCCGGCGTATTGTAGATGGTCGGACACAGCCGGACGCCTCCCGTGGCGGCGCCGGCGATTCCGTGCTCGGTATACAGGCGGTTGGAAATGTCGCCGCCATTGCCGTCCGGTGCCCGGGCGATCACCACGCCATGGCTGAATGCCGGGTCCATCGGGGTCACCAGTGACAGACCGAGTTCCGCGATACCGGCCTTCAGCCGCTGCGACAGTGCGCGTACGCGTGACTCGATCCGGGCTGGACCGATCCGTTGGTGAAGTCCCGCCGCCAGGCCCAGTGCGGCCAGCGCCGCATCATCTCTCTGGCCCAGGGATTCGAACTTGCGGGCCCCCACCAGCCGGGTCTCGGCCGAATCGCCCCAGCCTGGCGCAATGACGGCCGGCCAGATCCCGTCGACGCGATCCGAACGCACATACAACAGGCCGACCTCCTTGGGGCCCATGTACCATTTGTGGGCACTCGCGGTGAATGTATCCACGCCCAGGGCGTGCAGGTCGAGCTGCATGGCTCCCCAGGTCTGTGCACCGTCCAGATGAACGTGGATGCCGCGAGCATGGGCCGCTTCCACCAGTTCCTTCACCGGCAGCTTCACGCCGCTGACGTTGGATACGTGGGTGAGTGCCAGTACCCTGGTGCGTCGGGAGAAGGCCTGTGTGAAGGCTTCCACCAGCTCGACCGCGCTGGCGGGCCGGGGTGGCGTCGATACGCGACGAACGCGGATGCCATGACGCGCGGCGCGGACATCCCAGGCCACGTTGTTGGTCGGGTGATTCTGATCCCAGATCAATACCTCGTCATCGGCCTGCAGATCCAGACCACTGTTGACCAGGTTGTTGGCTTCACTGGTGTTCCGCAGCAACGCGATCTCATCGGTATCGGCACCGATCTGGGAAGCGACGCTACCGCGTGCATCCTCCAGCAGTGTGGAGAATTTTGCCCGGTTATTGAAAGAACAGTCACGATCAATGTCCGCCGTCAACCACGCCACGTTTTCCGCCACCGCGCGGAATGAGGGACACAGATTCGCTGCGTTCATCGGCACCGCATCCTCGGTGAAAGAGAACTGTTCCCGCACCAGCTGCCAGTAGTCTTCATGATCCGCGGCGGCTGTCAACGGGGCGCCAGCGTGCTCCTGCGCCATGGCCAGTCTCGATTGCAGAGCCGCCGTCGTCAGTACGCCGGCCGTGACACCCAGCCCGGTCCGCAGCAGTCGACGACGCGAGGTGGAAACAGAAGAATCACTCATGATGGACTCCGTACTGATGATGGGATTTTCCCTACATCATATCCCATCCACTCCGGCTTCCGCGAACTGAGCGCGGAACTAGATCAGCACCGGGTACAGCGAGGTCAGCAGAAGCACCGCCATGACCCGATTGAACCATCGCTCCCGCACTGGATCCTTGAGCCATCGGTGCAGGGCGGCACCCGACAGATTCCAGAATCCGATCACCGGCAGGCTGATGACCAGGAACAATGCCGCAATGACCGCGGTACTGAGTGTCACTCGGTCGGGCTGACTGTAGGCCGCCAGCGCCGTGATCATCATCATCCAGGCCTTCGGATTGACCCACTGGAAGAGGGCAGCCTGCCAGAAGCGCAGCGGATGGGCAGCACCGGACACCGCGTCGGGCGCCTGATCCGGTAGCGGATTCTCGCGGGACGCGGCCGGCCGCACCAGCAACCAGGCCAGGTACAGTAGCGCCACCGTACACAGCACGGTCAGGATGCGTTCCGCTGGTGGCCAGGTCTGCAGCAGGGTGCCCAGGCCCAGCGCAATACCCAGTAGCAGGGTCTGACATCCGGTGACAATCCCGAGGATATGTGGAACCGAGCGCCTGAAGCCGAAGCGTGCACCGGATGTCATCAGCATCAGGTTGTTGGGTCCGGGAGTGCCGGTCATCACAAGAATCAGCCCCATCAGGGGCAAAAGCTGATCTGTGGGCATCATGCCTCCGTCGTGCCGTGGACGGGCGCTATTCTGCCCGGAATTCCGCCGCGGGAACAGGTCGGCCGAACAGATAACCCTGAAACAGATCGCAACCCTCGTGCCGGAGGAACTCCAGTTGTTCCCGGGTCTCCACGCCTTCGGCGAGCACTTCCAGGTCCAGCACACGGGCCATTTCGATCACGGCGCGGATGATGGCCGCATTGGATTCATCCTCGCCGATACTCTGCACGAAGCTCTGATCGATTTTGAGCTGATCCAGTGGCAATCGGCTGAGATAGGTCAGCGAGGAGTATCCGGTACCGAAGTCGTCGATGGCGAAGTGGAT
>JBNJGU010000054.1:0-14543 GCA_051747985.1 Pseudomonadota bacterium
GTGGCCACAGGCTCAGCCGGCTCAATCGCCGGCCCGGGTGCCACAGTTCAATATCCTGGTCCTGCACCTGATTGTCGCGGACATAAGCCAGTGTCACCTGATCGCCTGGTCCGTGGTGGCGGTGAATCCGGTCGATCAGGCCCTGGGCGGAACGCACCGGCTCGCCGGCAATGGCCAGTATGATGTCATCTTCACGCAGGCCCGCCGCACGCAGGGGGCTTTCGTCGAGCAGGCGTACTATGCGGGCGCCGGAAAGGGCGCCTCCTTCCGCGTCTTCGAGCCGTTCCGTGGTGAAGCCGGCGCGGATGTAGAGAGGGTCGACGCGGTACAGCTCCACGGCGTCAACCCGGTTGTCGGATTGCGGACTGACATTGAGTGCGGTCATGAATACGGTGGTATCGCGTCGCACATTCACCATCACGACGCGCTCCTCGTCAATGTCCAGGGCGATGGCATCCAGTTGATCCGGCTGATCGATCTCATGACCGTCCAGTTCCAGAACATGGTCGCCGGGCAGCAGGCCCGCCATGTCGGCCGGACCGCCGGGGCTGACGCTGTTGATGCGAACGCCGTCGAGTTCGGCCAGTTGTCCCGGCCGGTCGTCACGGTCGACACGCTCGGCCTGGAAGCCGAAATCGACACCGCCGCTGCGTGCACTGCCATCATTGCCGGAGAACAGTTCGTTGTCGGGGGACAGATTGATACTGGGCACCAGTTGCCTCGGCTCATGACTGACGCAGGCCGCGAGCAGGAACCCGAAACCGAGGAGAAGAAAGCGGCGTGGCCACATCACAATCGCCTCCATGGCACCAGCACCAGCGCCAGTGCGGTGAATACCAGCAACCATGGCAGGGGCACCCATTGATTGAGCTGTAACACGTCCGGGTCCAGCATGACATCGGAATAGCCGCGCACGAGGCGGCTGACGTCGCTGAGGTAGGACTGATCGATCAGCGAGGGCTGGTAACTGACATGCAGCCAGTTGGCGGCATTGCCCAGGGCGCCCTTGAAGAGGTCCATGGCCAGGCTCAGCCCCAGCGCGGCCGTCACCGCCTGGGTGGCGCTGCTGGTGGCAACGGCCACAAGCAGGGCGAAGGCGATGGTGGCGGGCAGCGGCAGCAGGGCAAGGATCAGCCCCAGACGGAATTCCTCGCGGATTTCCTCTGCCCCGATCAGCTCAAAGCCATCCTCGACCACGGGGCCGAATTCCCACAACCCGGCGGCCAGCGCGGTCGCCGCCAGCATCAGGCCGAGCAGGGCGCATAGCGCCACCACATGCGCTGCCGCCAGTTTCGCCAGCACCACGGCCCGGCGGCTGCTGCGCCGGATCAGCAGATGCCTCAGGACGCCACTGTCCCGGTCGCTGGCGAAGGACCAGGCGGTGTAGGCCGCCAGCGCCAGGGCCAGCAGGGTGAGTCCGCTGAGCAGGCTGTCGACGTAATGGCCCCAGGCATTGTCGGCGGCAAAACCAAGGTCGCCACTGCCCAGCAGGCTGTCCCGTGCCTGTTCAGCGCCGCCACGGATGCGCACCAGCAACAGCTGGGCCATGGCCAGCAGGGTGGGCAGGATCACCACCAGTCGGGCCGATGTGCTGCGCAGCGCCACGTACAGTTCCGCGCGCAGGGCGGCGGCGAATCCATTCATGCCGCCGCCTCCCCTTGTCCATTGTCGGTCTCGCCGCCGGTGATCTCGCGGAACAGCGACTCCAGTGAAGGGGTTTCGCTGATCAGTCCGGACACGGCGATGCCCGCCTGCACCAGTTGCCGGTTGATGCTGGCCGGGTCGGGCGCCTGCTCATCGATCTCCACCTGCAGGCTGCCGTCGGGCGCGGCTGTCACTGCCAGGATGCCGGGCTGGCTCTGGAGCAGCTCCGTGACCCTGTCCGTCTGATCACAGCGCAGCAGCAACCTCGGGTGGCGCGCGGCAAAGAGCCGCTCCACCGGGTCACTGATCTCGATACGGCCCTTGTGCAGTATGGACAGATGGCTGCAGATGCGCTCCAGGTAGGGCAGCTGGTGACTGGACAGCAGGAAGGTGGTGCCTTCTTCGCGATTGAGCTGGCTGATCAGGGCCAGCACATCATCGACGCCACCGGCATCCAGGCCATTGAAGGGTTCGTCCAGAATGACAAAGGCCGGTTGCCCGAGCAGGGCCTGGGCGATGGATGCCCGGCGTCGGTTGCCCAGCGACAGTTGCCGGATGCGATAATTGCTGTAGCGGCTGATGCCGAGCAGGGATTCGACCCGGGCCGGGCTGCGGACCGTTTGCGGACACAGAATCCGCGCATGTTCCAGGCTCTGGCGGACGGTCAGGCCGGGATGCAACGAGGGACTGTCAAAAATGCCAACCACGGCGCCGGCGGCGCGCCACAGATGATCCGGGCGATGCCCCAGGACGGCCACATCACCCCGGTCATAGGGCAGCATGCCCAGAATGCATTCCAGGGTGGTGGTCTTGCCGGAACCGTTCAGGCCCACCAGGCCATGCACGGCGCCGGCTTCCACCGTCAGACTCAGGTCGGTCAGCACATCAGTGCGTCCGTAGCGCTTGTTCAGCCCGCTGACCTGAAGCGGATTGACATCCCGGTACTTGTCCATACAGGCATTGCACTCCCATACCCTGTATTCATTCTACGAAAATAGCATCAATGCAGACCTCAGTGATAGTGCCCGGGTTGGCTCGTGTGCGCTGAAAATGGACGGAGTCAGCGCTGTCGGATGGATGACCCTGCAGATGGCATACGGAACGCTGTCAAAAAGGTATTATGGACGATACAGTGATATTCAGTGGCTCCGGTACAGCCAATGACAATGGAGTTGCGCATGCAACAGGGGAGGCCCGATGATTCAGATGGCTAAAGCGTCGGGTCTGCTCTCGTGTCTTGTCGTTGTATCGCTGGCATCCGCGCCGGTGGAAGCCCAGTCGAGTGACCAGGGAGTCCCGGATACGATCATCTTCTCCGGGTCGGCGGATTATCCCCCGTTTCAGTGGCTCGACGACAATGACGTTCCAGACGGGTTCGTGATCGACCTGGCCCAGGCGATCGCCACAGAGGGAGGCAGACAGGCCGAGCACCGTCTGATGGACTGGGAGGACGCCCTCCGGGCCGTGGATTCCGGTGAAGCGGACGTGGTGGCGCTCTTTACCTCCGAAGAACGCCGTGACGCATTCGATTTCTCCCAGCCGTTCTATTACGTCGCTCACGGCATTTTCTCGCATGTCGACGGGCAGGCCTTCGGGCGCCTGGAGGCGCTGTCGGGACAACGGGTTGCCGTGGTGGCCGGGTCGTACGCTGAGCAGCGGCTGAGGGAGCGTGGTGACAGTATCCGCCTTGTCACCGCGCCAGATGAGCTGGCCTGCCTGGTGCTTGTTGACGAGGGAAACGCGGTGGCCTGCGTGGAGGCGGCGCACACCGCCAGGCGAAATGCAGCCGACGCCGGCCTCGATGTCCTTCAGACCAGCGCCCCATTCTGGCCACGGCCCTATGTTTTCGGCGTCCGCCGGGGAGAGACCGAACTGCTGGAATGGCTCAATGAGCAACTGGCCATCGTCCAGGTCAGCGGCACGTATCATGAACTGTATAATGCCTGGCTGCCTCAGCTTGAATGGCATGAGCAGGCTCTGGTGGACCGGATTCGCACGCTCGCCTGGCTGATCGTCCCTCTTCTGTTGCTGGCGATCCTGGGGTCCGCATGGTCATGGACGCTGCGCAAGCAGGTCGCGAGAAAGACCCGCCACCTGGCGGATGAGCTGGACCGCGGCAGGAGGTTGCAGAGCGAACTCCATTACCGGGCGGGGCATGACGTGATTACCGACCTGCCGAACCGGCGCGCTTTCATCGAGAGTCTGCAACGGCGCATCACCGATGAACCGGGATGGATGCCGAGTCTGGTTGCGATCCGGATCGAGAACATCGAAAAGCTCGTGACGGCTTTCGGCTACCGCGTCACGGATGAACTGGTGCGTGTATTCGGACAACGCCTGAAGGAACTGGGATTCCAACTGGTCGGCTACTTTGCCTGGGGCGTCTATATGGTCATTCCGAAGACTCCGATGGCGGCCGATGAAATGGTTTCACTGGTCACCGAGCCGATTGACCTGAGCTCCATCGATATTGATCCGCAGATCATTGTGGGTACGGTGAATGAAACCCGGACGGAAGGCGATAGCGGAATGGCCCTGGAGCTGGTCCGCCGTGTCTCGACGGCGCTGTTGACCGCGCAGGAGAGGGGCGTGCAGTGCGCGACCTACGATGCGAGCCTGGAACCGGATGCCGACGACCTTCTGCTGCTGCGCGACTTCCGCCGTTACGGTACGGACAACATGTTCCTGCAGTACCAGCCAAAAGTGAACCTGGCGACCGGACGCATCCAGAGTGCCGAGGCCCTCATCCGATGGCAGCACCCCTCGCTGGGAACGGTGTCTCCGGTACGCTTCATTCCGCTGCTTGAGCAGTCCGGGCTCATCACCAGGGTCACCCGATGGGTTGTGGAAGAATCGGTCCGTATGATCCGTCGCTCTGGCCGTGACGGGCCCGCCTTCAGCGTCAGTGTCAACATCACCGCGCAGGACCTGCTGGAGCCCGGACTGCGCAGATTCATCAGCGATGCCGCCGGTCAGGTGGAAGCCGGCTGTCTGCGCGTGGAAATTACCGAAACCGGGTTCATCGAGGATCCGGTCCATGCGCGCGAGGTGCTGTCCGGCCTTCAGGACGCCGGCATTCCGTGTTCGGTGGACGATTTCGGCACGGGTTATTCATCGCTGTACTACCTGAGCGACTTCCCCATCGATGAGGTCAAACTGGATCGCATGTTCGTGGGGGACATGCTGGCCAATGAGCGCCATCGCATCATCGTCCGCTCCACCATCGCACTGGCCCACGAACTGGGGCTGACGGTCACGGCGGAAGGCGTGGAAGATGTGGCAACTCTCGAGGCGCTGGCCGAAATGGGGTGCGACGCGGTTCAGGGGTTCGTGATTTTGCGGCCTGTTTCCGAACAGGATTTTTTTGATCTGAACGGCCAGGAAATGTACTCGGTCATCACTGGCGGAGGTTGTCGGTGAGCGGCCGGCGCGCTGACCGCTGACGGACCCTTACAACGGCTGTAGCTCGACAGGAATGGAGCCCTCCCGGCTGCCCACGAGCGCGGCTATGACACGGTCACCCCAGGTGTATTTCTCCTGCATCAGTGCGTTGATGCGCTGACTCTTGTCCGGCCGCAACTCCGGCCGGTAGCGTCGGGTCTCGCCGCCACGCGTCAGGCGGACCGTCTCGTTGGCGCGCAGCCGCTCGAACCAGCCGGAGCCATCGGCGCCAACCCGCAGGTAGGCAAAACCGGCGTCGTCCACCACCCACAGGCGCGTGGTGATCTCCGTGCCCTGCGAATCGGTGGTATGCAGCTCCACGACCTCCACCCGCTCCGCCGCCAGGCGCTCGAGGCCCAGCAAGAGAAGTGCGATGGCGACGATCCCGCCCAGGCCCCACAACAGATATTTCATTGGTTTTCCTCCGGTGTTCTTTTGCATATAGTTTAATGCTAAACAGTTTAATGTCAAACCCTATTTTGCTAGACTGTGGCTCCCTGAGGAGGACGAGCATGAGCCATACCAGACGACCGGCCGACGACAGCAACACACTGTTCGCTTTCTTCAACGAGATCGGAATCATCGCGCAACTCGCCAATAACCTCTTCGCCCGGTCGCTGCCGGGCGGGCTGACCCAATCCCAGTTCTCGGTGCTGAACTGGTTCGTGCGCGTGGACAGGGAAGCCTCCCCGAAGCGCCTGGCCACGGCCTTTCAGGTGACGCCCGGCGCCATGACCAATACCCTGAAGAAGCTGGAGGAGAAGGGGCTTGTGCGCATCGAGCCCGACGCCCACAGCGGCCGCCAGAAGCGCGTGACCATGACAGCCACCGGCAGAGACCTGCGGGAGCAGGCCATTGCCGCCGCTGAACCCCTGTTGGCGGAGTTTGCCGGGCAGTTTCCTCCCGAGCACCTGGCGCGGACCCTGGCGGAGCTGCGCGCCGTGCGCAGTTATCTGGACGAGCGTCGCTACAGGAGAGGACTATAAAAATATGGAAAGTATAAAAATACTACAGATTAAAATTCATTAATGTTGCTTCTGTTGTTGTTATAAGGGAACCTCTTTTAATAGAGGTGCCCATAAGTACGATTGAACCGATTTCGAGAACAGATCGTAGGGTATATCGTGCGTTGAATAGGGAATATCCAATGACTGAAAGTGCTGTCCACTTCCAGATTTTCCCGTGGAATGAGAACTTTGCCACGGGTATCCCCTCGATCGATGAGCAGCACTATAAACTGGTCGAAATACTCAACCGGTTGGCGAGGCAGTTCGCCGATGGCGTCTTCAGTGGCGAGGAGCTGAACAAAATCGTTGATGAACTGGCCGATTACGCTCACTACCATTTCAGCAGTGAGGAAGAAATCTGGCACAGGCATTTCGAGGGCCACCCGATGCTTGTCCAGCACGAGAAGGCGCACCACGATTTTTTTGAACGCATCAAGTAGATCATCAGCCAGCGGGAGCACATTGAGGAGTTTGTCGACGATCTCTTTGGCTTCCTGACCCGGTGGCTGGCATTCCACATCCTTGATAATGATCGTCGTATGGCGCTGGCCACGTTGGCAGCCGATGCGGGCCAGCCGCTAGAGGAGGCTTTGGAGCAGGCGGACAGGGAAATGACCGGAACATTGTCCGTCATCATCCGGGCTGTACTGGATATGTATGGGGAGCTGAGCAAGAATACTATTGAACTCCTCAAGGAAAAGCTCGCGCGTCAACGTGCGGAAGAGGAGTTGCGATGGAATCAGGAAAAGTTGCTGAAACAGGAGATTCAGGCTCGGGATTCCCGGTTCACTACACTGTTTGAAGCAGTTCCGGATGCCGTTTTCGTTCTGGATAGCGGTACGCGACGTATTCTGGATGTCAATGCAGTAGCGGAACAGATGAGCGGATATTCGCGCCAGGCCTTGGTTGGGCGCAATATACTCGATCTGCACCGTGATCAGGACCTGCCTTTGCATCAACAAAAACTCAGCAAGATGCACAAGATAGAACATATTTCCGAGGTGATTGAGACCGTGCTGATCACGGCTCAAGGCAGGGAGATTATTGTCGAGATCAGCGTCCGCGGGCCATTTTTCTGGCAGGAAAGCCGATGTCTCGTCGGTGTCTTTCGGGATGTGACCCGCGAGCGAAATCATCAGCTGGAACTGGAAAGGGCCGCGTACAACGATCCGTTGACAGGTTTGTTTAATCGTAACGGGATCAAGCGCGAACTGGATGGCCTGATTCGGGACAAGGCCGCGCTGCCATTGCTGTTGGTTTATATAGATATTGATCGGTTTACCATGGTCAATGAAGAAATCGGTGTGGAAGCCGCCGACGAGGCGATATGGGCTTTCAGTGAACGTCTGACCACGGCTGTGCCGGATCGCGCTCTGGTCAGCCGGTTGGGCGGCGATGAGTTTCTGCTGGTGATTCCGTCATGGGAATCGGAGAAGCCGGTGAGCGATTGGGTCGAGTACCTGAAGCGTTACGTGGCCCGGCCACTGGTGTTAAACAAGGATGTAATCGACCTGACAGCAAGCTTCGGTATCAATCTGTGTTCCTCATGGGAGGACGCGAGTACGGAGATTCTTTTGCGACAGACGGCGCATGCACTGTATGAAGCCAAGTTGCAGGGCCGGGGTCAGTATCGCCTTTTTGATGCCAGCTACGATGCAAGAATGAGGGATCGCCATACGTTGCTGACCGATGTGCGGCGCGGCCTCGAAAACGACGAGTTCGAACTGTATTTTCAGCCAAAAGTGCGCATGCCGACAGGTGCGTTGGCCGGAGTCGAAGCACTGGTCCGCTGGCACCATCCGGAGCGCGGGCTGCTTGGCCCTGGACAGTTCATGCCGGTCGTGGAAACCCATGAACTGGCCATTGAATTTGGAGACTGGGTTGCGGCCCGGGCACTGGAGCATCTGGCACAATGGCAGCCCCGGGATGAAGGTTTCGCAATGGGTATCAATCTTACCTCTCGCGAACTGCAGTCGCCCGACCTCGTCGATCATTGGGCAGGGCGCTTGAAAAAATTTCCCTCGGTAGCGCCCTCATGGATCCAGATAGAAGTGCTGGAAAGCCATACATTTGAAAACCTTGATAGAACCGTGCAGTCACTGGATCGTATTCGCTCTCTAGGAATAAGTGTTGCAATTGATGATTTCGGTACGGGCTACTCTTCGCTTTCCTATTTGAGACGCTTGCCAATCGACTGGCTCAAGCTGGACCAGAGTTTCGTCCGGGAGTTGTCGGACAAGGCTGCCGACCGGGGCATCGTGGAAGGCGTGGAAACGGAGGAGCAAGGAGTGATTCTGGAGCAGCTCGGTTGCGAGTATGCGCAAGGTTATCATATCGCGCGCCCTATGCCCTGGCCGGAGTTGGAGAAGTGGCTGAGGAGCTGGAAGGCCCCGACAGCCTGGCAAAGCCTTTGAGGGTGTGTCGGGCAACATTTCTGCGGACCCGGCGAGCCATTCGGAGTGGCCCTTCCTGCATCATGCGGGCGACGAGCGCTGCAACGCTCGTTATACCGGTTCTACCCCGATCTGACAGGCATTTCAGAAAAACGCCTGGCCATCGCTCGACCGGACAGGGCATTGGCACAGTCAGCGCTTCCAGTCGAGACTTGTAGGAAGTTCGGTTTATGCGCGATTCACGGCAGAGATTCGAGCTACGCTGTCTGCGCTAGCGATCAAACGGCTACGGACCATCTGGCTGTCAAAATCGTTGGAACCAAGATCTGCAATGCTGAGCCGCGTCAGGGTATCGCGGATGACTGAATTGATGATCTGCCAACTTCTTTTCAGTCCACAGTCATCCACCAAAGAACAGTCGCAGCCATGCGACCTGGCACACTGCGTGAGCGCAAGCTCTCCATCTACTGCCTGTAGCACATCCAGCACGGAAATTTCCTCTGGAGAAAATGCCAGGCTGTAACCTCCCTTGGCGCCCTTTTTACCGATACAGAGCCCGCTCAGGGTCAACTGACGGAGCAATTTTCGAACCGTGGCCAAGGGTATGTTGGTGTTGTGGCTGAGCTCGTCCAAGGTGTGGCGCTCATTCTCCGAAGCCATGCTGCTGACGATGACCACTGCATAATCCGAGAGTTTACTGATCCGGAGCATATTGACCTCAGAAATATATACTAAAAAGGTATTGAAATAGATCGCTAATCGTTTTTATACTACATCAGTATCTTTTAAAAGCGTAGTCTGCGCGACAGCAGTCCACTAGACAGGGTTGCGCGAATTACCAGATGGTCGCTTTCCCGCCAACTGTGTAAGGAAGAATCTGATGACGTTTGTGGTCGGCGAAAACTGTATCAACTGCAAGCATACGGATTGCGTTGAGGTCTGTCCTGTAGACTGCTTCTACGAGGGGCCCAACTTTCTCGTGATCCATCCGGATGAGTGCATTGATTGTGCTCTCTGTGAGCCGGAGTGCCCGGTCAGCGCGATTTTTTCGGAAGATGAGCTTCCGGATGATCAGCAGGAGTTTCTCAAGATTAATGCAGAGCTGGCCAACAACTGGCCCAATATTACAGAGATGAAAGAGTCTCTGCCCGAGGCCGAGAAATGGGATGGCGCGGAGGGAAAGGTGAAGGAACTGGTACCGGAGTGGCCGGAATAAAGAACACCTTGTCCCTCAATTGGCAATGATGGCCGTATGGAGCAGCCCGCAATGACTGAACTGAGCAGCTTTGATCTTTTTTCCAATGAATACGATTCCTGGTTTGTAGATAATCAACGACTCCTGGACAGCGAGGTGCAGCTACTTGTCCATTCGTGGCCCGATCCGCCTCCTTCTCGAGTGCTTTCAGTGGGCTGCGGTACAGGCCTCTTCGAGGCGGTACTCAAGCGCGATTTCAACATTACCGTCACCGATGGAATTGAGCCCGCCAGCGGGATGGCGGAAATTGCACGCGGTCGGGGGCTGGATGTCGTTATTGGCGGTGCCGAAGACGGAGACTTCGGAAACGGTGCTTTTGATATGCTCATGTTTAACGGATCGACTTCGTATGTGAAAGATCTACACCTGGTGTGCGAACGGGCGTGGCACGCTCTTCGACCGGGCGGATACATTCTTCTGGTTGATATACCTCGTGAGAGTGGTTTCGGCATTCTCTACTGCCTCGCAGCGGAACTGGGAACCTGGGATCATCCGTTGATGGAAGGCGTGGCTCCCAGAAGCCCCTACCCGATACCTTTCGTGACTGCAGCGAAGTGGTACACCTCGGCCGAGCGCATCGCTGCGCTGGAATCCGCAGGATTCTCCGTAGAACGAACAGCACAAACGCTGACATCCCATCCTGTCCGGGCCGGCGAAGAGCTGGAAATGCCCAGCGATGGTCACGAATCAGGTGGTTACGTTGCCATCCTCGCCCGCCGACCACCCGGCGACGAAGACCCGACATGAGTCTTGCAAGAAAGCTGCGCGAGGATAATGACGCTTTTTTCGAGGCTGCGATCCGTCATCCCTTCGTGCAAGGTATCGGCGATGGCAGCCTGCCGCGAAAGTTCTTTCGTCGCTGGATTGTTCAGGACTGGCTTTATCTTGACGGCTACCTTGAAGCTCTGGATAGAGCGACGCTGTTGGCGCCGAATGATTCCACTCGTCGTTTCTGGCAGGAACTTGCCCGACTGACGCAGGACGAAGAACTTACCCTCCATCGGCGTCTGGCGCAGCATTTTGGTCTGAGCATGGAAGATCTTGAGCAGGCTCGGCCTTATGACTCGACTGCGAACTATCTGACCACCCTGGAAATGGCTTATTCAAGTTATCCGGCCCTGGTGGCCACCTTGACTCCGTGCGCGGTCGGTTATGCGAGGATTGCCCGCAAGCTCCAGTCAAGAGGGCCCAGCAGTGACCCGGACTATGCCGCTTGGGTCGATACCTACATGGACCCACTTTTTCAGGCATCAGCGCGTACATTTGAAGCGGAACTGGACCGATGCGGGAGAAGTGGTGATGCATTGGAAAGGATCGAATCCGCCTATTCCAGAGCGGCTCAATGCGAACTCGCCTTCTGGGAGGGGCTCTGGTGGGGGCGAGAGGAAATCACAAATCAACAGGACGAAAAGGTGACTGAATCGGCCCCATCCCCTCGAAGAGGGTGTAGCAACAAAAGGTAATCAGCCCGGAGTGCGCTTTTGTTGATGTGAGGACTGTAAATAAACCGATACATAAATGATATTAAAGCAAATATTGGGTCTTTATTCTTTCCTGTGTTGCTTCTATTGTTGCTATAACTTTTCCTTGCCCGTCTCATGATACGAGTCGATGCGCCAATCCGCTGCTACCGATGAAGGGCTTGCATTTTTCATTGTGATCTGAAATGGTTGTCCTTTGTCCCGGGACATGGGACGGCTGAAGAGGGGTTGCAGTGAAAAGTCAAGATATAGGTCTGCTGCTCAAACTGGTTGCCATGCGCAAGAAGGATCATGGTAACCCGAGCAGTATGTGGCCCGGTAGATGGAAAGATCGGGTGGCCGAGAGGGGAGCGGATGAGGCCTTCGATTCCGCGCCCGAGGCGGGTCTATCGGAGCCGCAGGCAATATCCGTGCGGTACAGCGCGCGGGCGCTGGAGCAGGAGACCGGGATCAGCAAGTCCCAGGTCAATCTGGCGCTGAAGCGCTGCATCGACGTCGGCCTGGCCAGGATGGACCGCAAATACGGCGTCCCGCGAGCCAACAGCAAGGCGTTGTACGAATTCATCGTCTACGGCCTGAAATATGTCTTTCCCGCCCGTCCCGGAGAACTGACCCGGGGGTTGGTCACCTCGATATACGCACCGGTTCTGGAGAAACGCCTGTTGAGTGCAGGGGAGGTGCCCCTGGTCTGGCCGGATTCCGAAGGAACGACGCAGGGACAGCGTGTCGAACCGTTATTCAGATCAGCGGTGTACGCGACCAGAAGAGATCAGGATATGTACGGGATGTTGGCACTGGTTGATGCGATACGTCTGGGGAACGCCCGGGAGGCCGAGCTTGCAGCCGATATCCTCAAGCAGGAGCTACTGCCGTGAAAGAAAGCCATTTCCACGTACAGCTCGAATTGACCGCTGGAGGGATTCTATGACATCCACTCTCATGCCTTATAAGTTGGTAACGAGATGAGCAAGTTGCGACGAGAAAGTCTGGAACGCTTCTACGGTCTCTTGCATGATCTTGAGCAGCGGCTCGGCGAAGTGCGGGAGTTCTCGGAATGCGACGGGCGGATGGGTTGGCCGCAGCGAGGGGTCTACTTTTTTCGGGAGCCGGGTGAAGGCAGAAGCGACACGGGAGCAGGCCCTCGCATTGTGCGCGTTGGAACACACGCATTGAAGAGTGGCTCCAGAACGAAGCTTTGGAAACGGCTTTCACAGCACAAGGGACAGGCACGATCCGGCGGCGGCAATCATCGTGGCTCGATTTTCCGCCTGATTGTCGGTACCGCTTTATCAGACCGGGACGGATACGATTATCCTGCCTGGGGCAAAGGGAGCTCGGCACCGCGTGAAATCCGCGAGAGTGAGCAACCTCTGGAGCAGGAGGTCAGCAAAGTGATCGGTGAAATGCCATTTCTCTGGCTCGCCATCAATGATGATCCAGGTCCGGAGAGCCTTCGGGGATATATCGAACGTAACTCGATTGCACTCTTGAGCAATCACGGCAAAGAACCGCTCGATCCCCCGTCCGGGAGATGGCTCGGCCATCACTGCAACAGAAAACGTGTCAGGACATCCGGCTTGTGGAACCAGAACCACGTCGATGAGCCATATGATCCGGCGTTTCTTTATACCTTTGAGCAGCTTGTCCGTGAAGTGGAGTCCGTTGCATGATCGTCGTTATTCAATGTGCCAACAAGAAGAAGCCCGACGCCGGATATTTGCAATGTCGAGATGGACGAAAGGTCATGCTCGTGGCTGACCCGGAAGAAGCGCCGGCGGAATCGCCCTACGCTTACGCGAGGCCAGACGATGCTTCCGAGACTGGCACGTCGTGGCGGAACGAGCTGCTTCGCTACAACGAGTCGCCAGACAACAATCCGTTCAGGCTGCTTCCCGCCTATCAACTCTATGGGAACGGGACTTATGAGCTTCTGGCCGAAAGATACGGTACGAATCGCCTGTATATCCTGTCTGCTGGCTGGGGCTTGATCGCGGCGGATTTTCTGACGCCCAGGTATGACATCACCTTCAGCGCCCAGGCTGACAGATACAAACGACGGCGGAAAAAGGATCAGTACAACGACTTCCGCATGCTGCCAGCCGATACTACAGACCCGGTCTTGTTCTTTGTCAGCCAGGAATACGTCCCGCTGGCATGCGAACTCACCACAGAGATTAAAGCGCCACGCTACCTATTCTACAATTCCAAGACACCCCCGGACGCACCGGACTGCACCCTGAAGAAATTTGAAACCCGCACACGCACGAACTGGCAATATGAATGTGCCAGGGCATTTATGGACGGGAAAGTCGGAATCTAAGTGGTAGAGGATCTGCAACGACCAGCCGCCCGCCTTCATCCAGGTCGGGGCATTGCTCCAGCAGGGAAGCGATCGACGTTTCGGTCATGACGGTATTACTCCTGTGTCGGGCGAATGAACGATCGAGAGGGTTGGTGCGTTTGGTCGAAAAGAGAAAGAAAAACAGCGCGTTACGACCCATCGACTTCGTATTGAAATTTGGGTCGGTATTGGGTCGTTCGGCGGGGCCCGGCCCGGACGGCGGAGCGCCGAGAACCAAGCAAAACAAGGGGTTACGGAAAACGTAGGGAAGGAGAGAGGCGGACTGGAGATCCCTGCCACGCGATGCTATGCCGCGTCGGAGGGGGCCTGCTTATGTGCTTCTTCCGTGAGCTCGTAGCGACGCGACTTGCCGGCCCTGCGCCGGAGCAGGCCTCGATCCATCAGAGCCGCCACGAGGAACCCGGCCGTGTTGACGCTGCGGCCACGGAAGAGACCCCGAAAGGGGATCGAGGTCAGGGCGTCGTGGCCCTTGCATACGGCGTAGATGTCGCTCCAGGCGACCCACTCCTTGGAGAAGAAGCCGGGGGGCGAGTAGCCGGTGGCGTCGTTGCCCACGATCCGATAGTGGGTCTCGCCGGCATCATCCGCGCCGACTTCATACTCCAGCACGCCGGTGTCGGACAGGCTGGGGCACGATCCGGTGCTGACGGTCTTGACGGCGGACTTGGGGCCTTCCGCCGGGGTTGCCTCGGCAGACTTCTTAGCGGGGGTTGCTTTCTTGCTGGCGGGTTTGGCTTTCGCTTTGGTAGTCATGGGCATAGCTCCACTGATTGATCGACGGGGGGGGTACTTGCCGGAGGGCCCGATTCGGGCTATCGTCCGGTCAGATTATGAATCTAACGGATATGAATTAGATCCCGGATTCAACCGGCAAGTGCAACGGGTGAATGAAGACCGAAAAATACCTCATTGGGCGTTCGCATGCCAAGGCACTTTCTGGGTCGGTTGTTCATTTTTTCC
>JBNJGU010000055.1:0-14173 GCA_051747985.1 Pseudomonadota bacterium
CCACCCCCCGATGGACTCATTCAATGACAGGAAAAGCGCCTTGCTGATCCTGCCCTCGTTCAGTGCGGCAAGGCCATACTGCACACCGACATTGTCATGGGGACTGGGCGCCACAGTGCGCTCGCCGCCCAATTCAGGGTGGTCGCGTTCACCAAAGATGTTGCTCATGCCATCGTAGATGGAGCAGCGCACGCCATCAGGATTGTCCGCGACGTCATAGCGATCCTCTGGCGGAATCACCTCCGGACAGTCGTAGGGCGATATCCTGTCGGGACGCTGGCCCAGCGATTCATCGCAGAGATACCAGTTCGGCCAGCCTCCGATCGCGGCCCTGGTCTCGTCTTCCAGCCCAAGCTCCGGATCATTGACAAAGCGGCGCAGAGGCCCACTGCACTCCTGGGCATCGGTAAAGTACGTCACCGCGTCCGAAAACGTCATTCCCGGCAGCAGTCCGTCAAGAAGGCCGGGGTAGGCACCGGCAATCAACAACTGCTGCATGGCACCACCCGAGGCTCCACTGCCGATGGTGTAACGGGGCACGCCATACTGTTCGATGAACCGCTCCTTGACCATCATGGTCGTCTCCGCCGACACCACATCGTTACATCCCCCCTGCGCATTGACATTCAACGTCGAGGAAGCGACCGCGTAACCCTGCGACAGCATCATGTCCCGGAGCACCCCGCCCGTGGATGTGCCCTGGAAATAACCGGCTTCACAGCCGCCGCCGAAGGTATACACCAACCGACCGTTCCAGGTGGAGGGAGTGGTCTCCAGCGAGCGGGTCGGATCGGGTCGACCGGTGACCGGATCATACAGCATGGCAATCTGGTAGATCGCCCGGTTCAGGGTGCCGGTTTCCAGTCGCACCACATACGGTACCTGCCGCCCTTCCGTGGTTTCGGTCATGGCGGCATCGTCGGGCGGTGCATCCGGATTGTCCATCGGTCGGAATGACTCCTCACCTTCCGCCATGTAGACATGGTCGACCCGGGTCGGCAACATGCAATCCTCATCCGCCTGTCCGGTATCCAGGAACTCGCCATTGCCGACGGCGAAACGCCTGGGCGAACCATCGTCCTCGGGCGCCAGCTGATCGATACAATAATAGGGCGTCTGATGGGACCCCGAGATCACCGGCCCGCTGGCCGGATAATTGACCAGTGACATGGCCGCTTCCGCCTGCCCGGCCACCACCGTCACCCGGTTCTCCCCGTCGCGCAGATCACGCACTCTGTACCGGTAGACACGCTGCCCGCCATCCTCTTCGTACAGATTGAGACGATCCGTGGAGGGCATGTCATTGACCAGCAGGCCCGGTGTACTGTCACCCTGATGACGGATTTCCAGCAGCGCATCACCGGCGGTGACCAGGTGGGGCTGACCCGAAAGCAGTTCCATGCTCAGCTGATCCGGTGAAGACGGAGCCGGTTCGGAACAGGCCGAGAGCGTGGCCACAGTGGTCAACACGACCGGAAACAGGCATTGCAGCTTCATTATTCTTCTCTCCCCACTGACAATGCCATTAATGTCGCATGAAGCAGGTATTGAATCAAACGCCGAGCTGATGGACACTGGAAGGCCTTGTACTCCAGTTCCGGTGGCTGTCCCGATGAACCTGTTCCGCTCGGCGAGCGCTCTGTCCCGTATTCTGCTCTTCAGCCTCATGCTGGCCGCATCACAGATGAGCACGGCCCAGCCCGCCTCGGGCGGATTCAGCGCCCCGCCGGCCATCCAGTCTGGCGATCCCTACGACGAACTGGCCGGCGAATTTGCATTCGTCCGCCTCCAGTACGACTCTCTTTACCAGGGTCGCTGGGGCTACGGCGCCTGGTCCACCGATTTTCCGGCCGCCGACAACAATTTCCTGCGTGGTGTCTCCCGACTCAGCCACATCCGCGTCATGCCCGACCCGATCGTATTGCGGCTCGATGATGAGGAAATTTTCGAATATCCGATCCTCTATGCACTGGAGATGGGACGCGGCGGCGGCCCGCGGTTCTCGCCGGAGGAAGTGGAGAACCTGAGGGAATATCTGCTGCGAGGCGGCTTCCTGCTGGTGGACGACTTCTGGGGATCGCGGGAATGGGACGCGTTCGAAGCGGCGATTTCCGCCGTGTTTCCGGACCGGGACATCGTGGATATCCCGCCGGATCACGAGATTTTCAGTATCTATTATGATATCGACGGACCCCAGATGATCCCCGCGCTGGGCAATCCGTCCAATCGACCGGAGCGCGACGCCACTCATGCCGAAGTCCGTGCCATTCTGGATGATGATGATCGCATCATGGTGTTGATCAACTGGAATACGGATATGGGTGACGGCTGGGAACACACCTATCATCCGGGGTATCCGACACGATTCGCCAACCTGGCGTACCGGATGGGCCTGAACTACCTGATCTATTCACTGACCCACTAGAAGTCACTGAAAGCCGGCGCAGTAATCCTCTTCTTCCGTGGCGGGAGTGAACCAGACGTAGTCCCAGGGCGGGACCTCGCCCGGGGACAGATACGCCTCCGGCGTCTGCTTCCCCTCTTCCACTTCCAGGAAAGCCACGGTCACCACATCGGCGCCGTCGGGCAGATAGGCCGCGACCCCGACATCATTCCGCACATGGTAATTGCCGGCAAGCAGAACACGCACACCCTCCGACGCTCCGCCATTCCGTAGACTTTCCGCCATGGCGTGATCCCGCGCCTGCTGTATTCGCACCATGGCCGGGATCTGGTCATCAGGCAGCTGGCCGCAATGACTGTCGCGGATGTCATCATGAAGCTGCTGCAGCAAGGCACCGTCAAGCGCCCCGCTGGTCGCTTCCGCCGGCTCGCCCCGGTAAATCGACATGACTTCATCCGTATCGATATTGCCGGCTTTCAGTCGGACACCCGGACGGGACAGCACAGCCTGCAGTACCGGCCGGTAGAATGGCCAATGCCACCCGCTTTCCCAGTCCAGGGCTTCATTGAGTCGGGCGTCCTCGACCGCCAGCTCCGGGTCCAGCGCATCGATCCGGGCCTGCTGCCTGCCCGTCAGCATCTCCATGCTGAGCAATACCACATCCTCCTCGTCCAGCATTGGCTCGAGCAATGCCAGACGCCGGGCATGATGATCCGGGTTGTCATGTTTCTCTCCCAGCAGTGCGAAGTCCGCATTCTGCAACCGGGCCCGCAGCCTGGCCGGAGAGAGGCTCCGGTCACGCTGCACATCATGGACGGTGCCTGCCAGCGGGTGTTCCTGCAACCGCGGGGCCTGCCAGTCAGGGAGAGGATCCGTGGCACAGGCGGTCAGCATCAGCAACACCGCAATGCCGCCGACAATCCTAGATGAGGGAGGGATAATCAAAGCCATGCAACTCCGCCATGTCAGCGGCCAGGTCCGTCCACGATGTCACGGCGAATGACAGACAGGCGCAACCCCCGCTCGGTACATTATCGATACTGACGTTGCCACAGAACCGGTTCAACAATTCGGTGACCGCCGGATTGTGCCCCACCAGCATGATGGTGTCGTACTCGTCATCCAGTTGACGACAGCTCTGCAGCAACCGGTTTTCCCCGGCCAGATACAGGGCGCCTTCCGGCTGCACATCGGCATCCTCCAGACCGAACTGGAGCGCAAAAAGACAGGCCGTTTCCAGTGTTCTGGCGGCGGGACTGCATATGATGCGCCGCGGCAACACCGCCTCATATGCCTTCAGTTTTGCCGCCACCGCCGGCACATCCCGACGACCGCGATCACTCAGTGGCCGATCGAAATCACGCTCTCCGGGACCGGCCTGAGCGGCATGGGCATGTCTTGCCAACCAGAGTATCTTCGTCATTCATGTGCTCGCTCGGCACACTGCGCGCCGCATGTCGGTGGAAATCCATGACCGGGATTGTAACGTAGTCGGCCGGCAATGTATCGGCTGGACATCACCCGCCGATTTCATCAGAATCCGATGTGAACTCCAAGACTTCAGAGGAACATTTCATGCACTTACGCCCATCGCTGGCATGCAGTTGTGCAGCAGGCCTGCTGATCGCCTTCACCCTGTCGGGAACCGCCTTTGCCCAGCAGGGTGACCCGGAATGGGAGACCGACACGGAATTCGAACTGGGAGCTGTCTATACCTCCGGCAATACCGATGAGGAGAACCTGCGCATTGGTGCTGAATTCGATGCCAGCCGCGAGGCCTGGGACTACGCCGTGGAGTTCGACGGACTGCGTTCGTCGACGGATGACGAACTGACCGCCCAGCGCGCCTATCTGGTGGGAACCTCCCAGTACAACTACGACGACAACAACTTCGGGCAGCTCCGAGCCTCACATGAGCGCGACGAGTTCAGCGGCTTTGAACAACAGTCGGACCTGGTGGTCAGTTACGGTCAACTGCTGCTGCGTGATCGCGAAGACATGACACTGGACTACACGGTGGGTGCCGGGGTACGTAATTCAGATGACGGTGTGACCAGTACCAACGAGCCCATATTCCGGGTTTCCACCGAATATACATGGGACTTCAATGACAATGTCCGTTTCCTGCAGGAGCTGAGCTCGGATGCCGGTGACAGCGCCACGGTGACGCGGTCGGAGTCCACCATCGAATCGGACGTGATGGACAATCTGTCCTTGCGCTTTTCGCTACGGATGCGCCATCAGAGCAAGGTGCCAATTGATCGCGAGGAACTGGACACGGAAACGTCCTTCACCGTCGTGCTGCAGTTCTGAACCATGACCCGGTACCTGACACCAGACACCGCAGAGCAGGCCAGCGCACAGCTGGCCCGTCTGGACGACGCCCTGATCCTGGCCGGCGGAACGGACCTGTTGACCCGACTCAACAGCGGCACGCCTGCGCCCGCCGCGATCATCGATATCAAGCGCATTGACGAGGCCACCACGATCCGGGTAGAAGACGGCGGCTGGATCATCGGCGCGGCGGTCAGTGGCGCCGCACTCGGCGAGCACACAGCGCTGAAGGCGGTCTGGCCCGGCGTCGTCGAAGCAGCCAACCTGATCGGCTCTACCCAGATCCAGAGCCGTGCCACCCTGGGCGGCAACCTGTGTAACGCCTCGCCAGCGGCGGATGCTGTGCCCGCGCTGATCGCCGCCGGCGCACGTTGCCTGATCGCCGGACCGGAAGGCCGGCGTGACGTGGCCGTGGAAGACATCGTTACCCGTCCCGGACAGACCAGCCTGGAACGCGGCGAGTTCGTGACCGGCTTTCGCCTGCCGGCTCGCCCGCCACGCAGCAGTGACGCCTACCTGCGCATGATTCCGCGCACGGAAATGGACATCGCCGTGGCCGGCGCCGGCGTCAGCCTGACGCTGGATGAGAACGACAATATCGCCGACGTACGTGTGGCACTTGGCGCCGTAGCCTCGACCCAGTTGCTGGCGAACGAAGCGGCCGCGCTGTTGACAGGCAGGCGGCCGGACGATTCCGTTCTGCCGGACTTCCAACGGGCCGTTCAGAGCATCTGCCGGCCGATCAGCGACAAGCGCGGCACGGCCGGATACCGCAGTCATGTCGCTGGCGTGCTCGCCGGACGCGCCGCCGGCATCGCCTGGAACCGCGCTCGGCAGGCTGGTCAGGCACACGAGGAGGAGTGATGAGCAAGCTGCATGTCACCAGCCGGATCAATGGTGAACCCACCGAATTTCTGTGCGAGGCGCAGGAAGTGTTGCTGCATACCCTGCGCGACACCCTGGGACTGACTGGCACCAAGGAAGGCTGCGCCACCGGCGACTGCGGCGCCTGCACCGTGTTGCTGGACGGGCGCCCCGTCTGCTCCTGCCTGGTGCTGGCCGCGGAAACGCAGAATGCCGATGTCGAGACCATCGAGAGCATGGCCTCCGCCGAGAGGCTTCACCCACTGCAGCAACAGTTCCTGGAGCAGGCCGCACTGCAGTGTGGCATCTGCACACCCGGTTTTCTGGTCGCCGCCAAGGCGTTGCTGGACGAGAATCCCGACCCCTCCGAGGAACAGGTCCGCTACTATCTGGCCGGCAACCTGTGCCGCTGTACCGGTTATGACAAGATCATCCGCGCCGTGCTGGATGCCGCACGACAGATCCGCGAACAGAACCGGGAGGTGGAATCCGCATGACTGAACAACCGCCTTCGTTCCGCTGGATCGGCCAGCGCCCGGTCCGTCCCGACGGCGAAGACAAGGTCACCGGTCGCGCCGCCTTTGCGGCGGATTTCACGTTACCCGGCCTGCTGCAGGGCGCCGTGCTGCGCAGTCCCCATGCGCATGCCCGCATTGTCCGGGTGGATACCAGCCGGGCGCTGGATATTCCGGGCGTCAAGGCGGTGATCACCGCGGCCGACTTTCCGGACATCCCCGATGAACTGGCCAGCAACAACGGCGGACCACCGGATTTCCAGGATCTTTCCGACAATATCATGGCCCGGTACAAGGTGCTCTATGAGGGACACCCGGTCGCCGCCGTCGCTGCCACGTCGATGGAAGCGGCCCGGAGGGGCCTCGCAGCCATAGAGGTCGAGTACGAAGTCCTGCCCCATGTCATCGACGTGCTGGACGCCATGGCCGAAGAGGCGCCAGTCCTGCACGAGGACATGCGTACAAAGGGTATCCGGCCGGCTCCGGAGCAACCCTCCAACATTGCCAGCCGCCACGAACAGTTGCTGGGCGACCCGGACAGGGCCATGGCGGATGCCGACGTTGTACTGCAACGGGAGTTCACCACGGCACCGGTACACCAGGGCTACATCGAGCTGCACGCCTGCACCGTGCGCAGCAATGCCGACGGCCACGCCGACATCTGGTGCAGCAGCCAGGGCCAGTTCATGGTCCGCGCCTACACGGCGCGCCTGCTGGACATGCCCCTTTCGAAGATCCGTGTGTTCCCACTGGAAATCGGCGGCGGCTTTGGCGGCAAGACCACCATCTACCTGGAACCATTGGCGCTGCTGTTGTCCCGCAAGAGCGGACGACCGGTGAAAATGCAGATGAACCGTCAGGAAGTATTCCGGGCCAGCGGGCCGACCTCGGGCAGCTACATCACCATGAAAATCGGTGCCCGCAGGGACGGTACCATTACCGCCGTAGACGGCACCCTGTGCTACCAGGCCGGTGCCTACCAGGGCTCTCCGGTGAAACTCGGCTGCATGACCGCCTTTGCCCCCTACGACATCCCCCACTCCCGACTGGTCGGCTACGATGTGGTCAGCAACCGGCCCAAGGCCGCCGCCTACCGGGCACCCGGCGCGCCGATGGCCGGCTTTGCCGCGGAAAGCCTGATCGATCTGCTGGCGCAGGAGCTGGACATGGACCCGGTCGAGCTGCGCCTGAAGAACGCAGCGACAGCCGGCACGCAGACCGCCTACGGCCCCAGGTTCCGGGAAATCGGCTATGTCGAGACCCTGGAAGCGGCCCGCAAACACCCGCACATGAAGGAACCACTGGGTCCCAACCAGGGGCGCGGCATCGCTTCCGGGTTCTGGTTCAACATTGGCGGCCAGTCCAGCGCACGGGTCAGCATCAACGAGGACGGTACGGCTGTCGTCACCACGGCCAATCCCGACATCGGCGGTTCGCGCGCCTCCATGGCCATCATGGCGGCCGAGGTACTCGGCATTGATGTGGCACATGTGCAACCCCTGATCGCCGACACCGATTCCAGTGCCTACTCGGACCTCACCGGTGGCAGCCGCGTGACCTTTGCCATCGGCATGGCAGTCAGCGAGGCTGCGCAGCATGTCGTGGATATCCTGCGCGAGCGTGCCGCGCTGCTCTGGGACGTGGATGCGAAGACAGTGGAGTGGCAGCAAGGCAATGCCCGATCCGTGGTGGATGGCGAACCGCGCCAGCTGTCACTGAAAGAGCTGGCCGCCAGCAGCGCGAAAACGGGCGGGCCGATTTCCCACCAGGCCACCATCAACGCGAAGGGCGCCGGCCCGGGGTTCGCCACGCACATCTGCGACGTGGAAGTGGACCCGGATACCGGGGACACGAAAGTCCTGCGCTATACCGCCATGCAGGACGTGGGGCGGGCCATCCACCCCGCCTATGTGGAAGGCCAGATGCAGGGCGGAGCGGCACAGGGAATCGGCTGGGCGCTGAACGAGGCCTATGTGTACGATGAGCAGGGCCATCTGCAGAACCCGGGATTCCTGGACTATCGCATGCCGGTGGCTTCCGACCTGCCCATGCTGGACACCGTGATCATCGAGGTACCCAACCCGAAACATCCATTCGGTGTGCGTGGTGTTGGAGAGGTGCCCATTGTCCCACCACTTGCCGCGGTGGCCAACGCCATCGCCCGTGCCACCGGCAAACGGTTCACGGACCTGCCCATTTCTCCCGATCGCATCGTCGGATTGCGATGACGGCTGTCACGCGTCAAGGACGAGGAACTGCCCCATCATGCCGCGGTCCTCATGTTCCAGCGTGTGGCAGTGGAACATGAAGGGGATGGTCTCGTGCGCGTAGTCGGTGAATGACATGATCACGCTGACCGTCTGCCGGGCATCGATCCGCACCGTGTCCTTGTAGCCCGCCTCGTGGGCCGGCGGTGGACGGCCATTGCGGTCCAGCACCCGGAACAGGCCACCATGGATATGAAATGGATGCATCATCGGTGTGCGGTTCTCGATGGTCCAGATCTCGGTATTGCCCAGCGGCACCCGTTCATTGATGTAATCGAGATCCATGGCGCGGCCACTGATGCCGAAGTGGCCACCTCCGTGTCCTCCGCCGAAGCCGTTGCGGTTGCCCAGCCCCGGTCCCCGGTTGCCTCCACTGCGCGGCCCGTACCCCATGTTCAGCCACATGTTCCGGTGCTGAACCGCCCGCGCCGGCGGCAGCGGTGGCACCTCGACCAGTGATGACGGAAGACCTGGCGAGGATTCCAGGGTCGAGGCAGGCACGATGGAAAGAATGGTCATGGTCTCGGTATTCATGCTGCGCATCATCTGGCTGAGTGCCCCCCGGAACTCGGGGAAATCCATCGGGCTGGCGAGATTCATCAGGCGGACAGGCTGGCCGTCGCTGACGTCCACGACGATCTCGACCCGCTCGGCCGGTGTCAGCAACATATCGGTCAGCTCTACCGGTGCAGACAACAGTCCACCATCGCCGGCGATCACCCGGAATGGCCGTCCATCACTGAATGCCAGCTTGAGCTGGCGCGCATTGGAGGCATTGAGAATGCGGAACCGCAGCCGCTGACGCCGGGCCTCAAAGACAGGGTCCACGGTGCCATTGACCACCATGGTATCGCCGAACATACCGATCATCATGCTTTCAAAGTTGTCCATGTAGCGCAGGTTGCCGTCGCCATCGAACAGGCGGTCCTGCACCACCAGCGGAATGTCATCCACGCCGTGCTCGGACGGCAGATCCAGTGCTGCGCTTTCCTCATCATCCACCAGCAACATGCCCGCCAGGCCACGATAGACCTGTTCACCGGTCTGGTGCAGCATGTGGGAGTGGTACCAGAAGGTGCCGGCCGCCTGGCGCACGTCGAAGGCGGCCTGCCATTGCGCGCCGTCCTCGATCACGCTGTGCGGTCCGCCGTCGGCCTCCTGCGGCACATGCAGCCCGTGCCAGTGCAGCGTGGTGGGCTGCCCCATGCGGTTGCCGACATCGATACGGACCTGGTCGCCCCGACGCATGCGGAGGGTGGGTCCCAGGTAGTCGCCATTGATGCCCAGCGTGTCGGTGGGCTTCCCCGGATGGAAGGCGGTCCGGCCCTGCTGGATCTGCAGGGAAAAATGCCGCACGCCATCTCGCAGCTTCCCTTCGTCCACCGGCATCAACTGCAACGGGTTGCCGGACTCCGGTGTATGGCCGCCTTCCTCACCGGACCGGGCCAGGCTGGCCGGCAACAGCAGGCCACCAGCTCCCATGCCGAGGGCGGCACTGGCACCCAGCATCTTCAGGGTACTTCTACGGGTCAGTTTTCGGGTCATGCTGTTTCTGCTCTCTTGAATGCCGCATGGGCAGGTCCGCGGTCTGCTGCTCTCCCACGACTCACATCAGACTGGTGACGAGGCCACCCAGGCCGACCACCAGCACCACCACCCAGGGTGGCATTTTCCATGCGGCCAGCAATACAAAACCCACCACGGCCAATACGAATTCGCGTCCACTCAGGATGGCACTGGTCCAGACCGGATCATACAGTGCCGCGCCAAGAATGCCGACCACGGCTGCATTGGCACCACGCATCACCGACTGCATGCCAGCCTGACGCCGCAGCGAATTCCAGAAGGGCAGCACGGCGAGAAGCAGCAGAAAACCGGGCAGGAAAACCGCTGACAGCGCGATGACGGCACCAGCCACCCCATCGGGTGCCAGCCCCATGATCGTCCCCAGATACGCACTGAACGTGAACAGCGGGCCTGGAATGGCCTGGGCGGCACCATAGCCCGTCAGGAAGGCATCCTCGCTGATCCACCCGGTCTGCACCACCTCCGCCTGCAGCAGGGGCAACACAACATGACCGCCGCCAAACACCAGCGCACCGCTACGGTAGAACGCATCGAACAGTGCCATTCCCTGCCCTGTGCCGCCGGCCACGAGAATCGGCAATCCGATCAGCAACACCGCAAACAACGCCAGGCAGGTCCAGGCGAAACCCCGCGAAACCGGCAGATGCAGGTCCACCACGGACGGCGCCCGGGATGCGCGGCACCAGACCAGTCCGGCCAGGGCGCCAACCACGATCGCCCCGACGGTACCCAGTGGTCCGCTGATGGTCATCACGACGAGCAGGGCCAACACGGCAATGGCGGCACGTTCGCGATCGGGACACAGATTGCGGGCCATGCCCCAGACCGCATGCGCGACAATGGCCACCGCGACCACCTTCAGGCCGCTGACAAGGCCCTGCCCCGCCGGACCATCCAGCACCGCCGCTCCCATCGCGAAGCCCATCAGCAGCAACGCCGAAGGCAGGGTGAATGCCACGAACGCCGCCAACGCACCCGGCGCGCCCGCGCGCATCAGTCCCAGCGCGAAGCCCACCTGGCTGCTGGCCGGCCCCGGCAGAAACTGGCACAGCGCCAACAGGTCGGCATAGGTCTGCTCGGCCAGCCAGCGTCGACGCTCCACGAATTCGGTGCGGAAATAGCCCAGGTGCGCGATGGGTCCACCAAAGGAAGTCAGGCCCAGCAGCAGGAATGCGCGAAAAACCTCCCATACCGAACCGGCTGGTCGACCGTTCTCGCGAGCCTCCACTGTTGCCGCGGCTGATTCGTTCCTGGCCCGCGCCGCATCCTCGGCGGCATCCGCCGCTGCCCCCCCGTCATTCATCAACACCACCTCCGCAACAGGGCTTTACGGCGCAGTCACCGAATATCAACGGCGCCCGACGCATTTCGTTCCCCGGTATCGAAAACCGATACTCTGTCAGAGCACAACCCGGACAGGCAAGCCGTTGCAACGTGGAGGTGGGCATGCGATAATTTTTGAGAAATATTCCCACAGGGATTTCTCCAGCATTCGCGGATCCACTGAATGGCCCCGCGGACGGCAAGGTAGCCAACGAGATGTCGTACCCTGATACAACCCGGCCGCAAGGCCGGCCGTTTTTCTCACACGACCGCGTGGTCATTACCGTGTCCGGCCTGGCCCTTGTGGCCGCGCTGGTGATGCTGAATCGCTGGATGGTGACAGAGCAGGGAGTACAGTCATTCGGCCGCCTCTGGCATTATTATCTGAGCTACACCGATTTCGGATTCTCGCGACGGGCTTTGACCGGGACCGTGCTGGGCGAGACCGGCATCAACCGACTGATCGATGACCCCTATCTGTTCGCCTACCTGTTCTATGCAGCGAAGCTGATTCTTCTCGCGGGGCTGGTCACGTACTGGTGTCTGCGCCACCGCATTTTCCGAAACCCGTTATGGTACACCCTCGTTTTCCTGTCACCGGCCTTCCTCCTGCAGGGCAGCTATGTGACCGGCAGCCAGGACCTGCAGTTGTTGATTCTGGCCACGGTACTTGTGCTGTTCGTCCACAACCGGTACCTGTTGATGATCGGCGCCCTGGTCGGCGTGCTCATGCACGAGCTGTTTCTCTTCCTGCTGCCACTCATTCTTCTGATTCACTTTCTGGAGCGACGCCATCAAGGCGAATCACTGGCCATGGTGCTTTCACAACTGGCCCTGGTGGCGCTGCCCGCCGGCCTGGCGGCGGTTGTGGTGATCTTCATGGGAGACCTGGAAGTGGCGCGGCAGACCTACGATCAGCTGATGGCACAACGGACCCCCGGTTCAGCATTTCCCACCGGCAACGGCAGTGGCTATTTCGAGGTCACTGCGTCCATGGAGGACAACCTGTCCGAGGGGGTGCGCACGCTGGAGCGGATACGGCAGTCACTGCCCTGGCCATTTCTGCCACTGGCGTACGCCCTGCTGTTGATCATGACGTTGACAGCCTCACTGCATAGCCTGTCAGGTCGGCTGAGGACTTTGCTGGCTCTGTGCTGCCTGATGCCACTACTGGTGACGTTCGTGGCGGCCGATGTGTACCGGTGGATCGGCATGTCCGCCAACCTGGCGCTACTGGCCCTGCTCTACTTCGGAAGCCGCCAGCCGCTCCAGCCTCCCCGGCTGGCGGGCTCGGCACTGCTAGTGTTCTGCCTGTTGGCACCTTTCGGCAGCGCCGACATCAGCCGGCCGCTTCCCGCGCATCAGCTGCTGTGGGAACGGCTGGCTGGCGAATGATCCATCAACGCCGATAGGTGCCGACCACCCGGTTCATGCCCAGGATGTGTGGCTCGACCTTCTCCAGCATCTCCGCGAGACTCAGGCCGTCGGGCAGGTCAGGCTCCACTTCCAGGGCCAGCACCCAGAAATAGTAATGATGGACCCCATGCCCTTCCGGTGGCATGGGACCGTTATAACCTCTTTTATCAAAGTTGTTGATCCCCTCGGCGAAGTCACGATTGCCTTCCTCAAGGTGCCCCACGGTGGCCGGGATATTGTAGGCCACCCAATGCACGAAACCATAATCGCCCCGGTCCGACACCAGCGGCGCATCCGGGTCGTGGCAGAATACCGCCATGGACCGGGCGCCTTCCGGCACGCCTTTCCAGAACAGGGTCGGGGAGACGTCGTCTCCCTCTCCGGTATGCTTGACGGGGATGGCCGCACCAGGCTCGAATCCGGCGGTGGTGACCTGCATGTCGGACAACGCGAAACCCATATGATACCTCCTGTGGTCAGGTTCTGATTGCTGGGGCACAGGGTATCAGATCGGGAGCGCCTTTGACCCCACGGGCGATGCGACACCACACCGCGATCAGCCGTTCCGTACCCGTCATACCACACCGGGATTCAGCACTCTTTACAATTTCATTGCGGCCGGATACCTTCTTCATGAATGCGTTCATATTCCAGCAGGGAACAGGAACACCCGTTCAGGAGATTACCGATGCGTAGAACAAGCCCTCTGGCGGCAACCGCCGCCATTCTCGGACTCAGTCTGACGCCGCTGACCCTCCAGGCACAGGATGCTGAGCGTCCGGACCTGGAAGGCCTGTGGACCAATGCGTCGCTGACCAACCTCGAGCGCCCCGACGATGTGGATGACCTGGTGGTGTCACCTCAGCGCGCCCGGAACATCGCGGCCGGCGCTTCCGTGGCCGGTCTTCCGGCCGACCAGGTCGACGCCCCGGAAGCCCGTACACCGGGAGAAGCGCCGCCGGCGGGCAGTTTCGACTTCGGCCTGCGCGGCTACAACTCCTTCTGGATCGACCCCGGTTCGACCCTGTCACGAGTACGCGGAGAATTCCGCACCTCGCACATCATCGAACCGGAGGACGGACAGATTCCGCGACGCGAGAACCCGACCGGGGATTTCCAGCGACAGAACTTCGGTGCCCGTTACGTCACCGGACAGGGCGATGCGTCGGGACCAGAGGCGCTGCCACTATCCGAGCGTTGCCTGATCGGCTTCGGCAATACGGCCGGGCCCGGCATGATGGGCACGTTGTATAACAGCACCTATCAGTTCGTACAGACGGACGACTACTTTGTCATTTCCGTGGAGATGGTGCACGACGCCCGCATCGTGCCCCTCTATGATTCGGCTGAAGAGGCACGGGCCAACACCCGCCCCGCGGCCTGGGAGCAATGGTTCGGGGATTCACGCGGGTGGTACGAAGGCGACACGCTGGTGGTGGAGACGGTCAACATCCGGCCGCTGC
>JBNJGU010000056.1:0-14146 GCA_051747985.1 Pseudomonadota bacterium
ACGGTCGAGAAGGATCAGCGTTCGTCGGCGACAGGAAACGTGGACGCAGCGGGCCGGATCGGCATGCTGATTGCCGAGCGCGCCAAGGCCGCCGGTGTCAGCAAGGTGGCTTTCGATCGCTCCGGCTATAACTACCATGGCCGGGTAAAGGCACTGGCTGACGCAGCCCGCGAGGGCGGTCTCGAATTCTAAAGGTTTGAAACGTTATGGCATTGAAAGACGACGCTAAAAAGAACGAGGAAGGCTTGCAGGAAAAGCTGATCCAGGTGAACCGTGTTGCCAAGGTGGTAAAAGGTGGCCGCGTTTTCGGTTTTACGGCGCTGTGTGCCGTCGGTGATGGCAACGGCCGGGTCGGATTCGGCCGTGGCAAGGCGCGCGAAGTGCCGCTGGCCATCCAGAAAGCGATGGAGACGGCCCGGCGTAACATGATCGAGGTGTCACTGGATGGGCATACCCTGGAGTATCCGGTGAAAGCGCGGCATGGAGCTTCCAAGGTGTACATGCAGCCGGCGTCGGAAGGTACCGGCGTGATTGCCGGTGGTGCCATGCGTGCCATCCTGGAACTTGCCGGAGTTCAGAACGTGTTGGCCAAGTGTTATGGCTCCACCAATCCGGTCAACGTGGTCTATGCCACGTACAAGGGGCTGCGCGACATGCGTTCTGCTGACAGTGTCGCAGCCAAGCGCGGCAAGACAGTTGAAGAGATACTGGACTGAAGTTATGGCCAAGAAGACGGTAAAAATCAGATTGATCCGCAGCCCCATCGGGACCATGCAGCGTCATCGGCAGTGTCTGACGGGACTGGGTCTGCGACGTATGCACCAGAGCGTTGAAGTGGAAGATACTCCCGCGATTCGCGGCATGATCAACCGGGTGCGCTACATGTTGTCCGTGGAAGGCGAGGAATAAGAGATGCGACTGAACACATTGAGCCCTGCAGAAGGCAGCACCAAAGCCCGCAAGCGCGTCGGTCGTGGAATCGGCAGTGGTTTGGGCAAAACTGCCGGCAGTGGTCACAAGGGACAGAAGTCACGTAGTGGTGGCACCGTACGTCCCGGCTTCGAGGGTGGCCAGCTTCCCTTGCAGCGTCGCCTGCCGAAATTCGGTTTCAGTTCCCGTGTCGGCCGCCTCACCGCCGAGGTCCGCACGTCCGAACTGAACGGCGTGGAGGGTGATGTGGTCAATCTGGCGAGCCTCAAGAAGGCCAACCTGGTGGCGCGCAATATCAAGCGGGCCAAGATCATGTTGTCCGGGGACGTTACCCGCGGACTGACCATCGAAGGCTTGCGTGTAAGCAAGGGAGCCCGTCAGGCCATCGAAGCGGCCGGCGGAAAAATCGTTGAAGAGCAGGCTGCCACTGGCGCAGAGGGCTGAGCGTAGATCATGGCGAAGATACCCAACAGACCCGGAGAAGGCATGATGGGCGGCGCGGGGCTGGGCGAGCTGAAAGCTCGTCTGTTGTTCCTGTTGTTCGCGATATTCGTCTATCGGGTGGGCACGCATATACCGGTTCCGGGGATTGATCCCAATCAACTGGCCAACATGTTCCAGCAGAACGAGGGCACGTTCCTCGGAATGTTCAACATGTTTTCCGGGGGCGCACTGGAGCGGATGAGTATCGTTGCGCTGGGTATCATGCCGTACATTTCGTCCTCCATCATCATGCAGCTGCTGACAGCGGTCAATCCGCATCTGTCGCAGTTGAAAAAGGAAGGTGAATCCGGTCGTCGCAAGATCACGCAATACACCAGATATGGCGCGTTGGCGCTGGCCACGGTGCAGGGTACGGGGATGGCCGTCGGCCTGTTGTCGCCAATGGCATATAACCCGGGTCCGACATTCATCATCACCGCCATCATCTCCCTTGTCACCGGGGCGATTTTCCTGATGTGGCTGGGCGAGCAGATTACTGAAAGAGGTGTGGGTAACGGGATATCCATGCTGATTTTCGCTGGCATCGTTGCCGGGCTGCCGGCGGCAGTGGGCAGCTCATTGGGCCAGGCTTATGAAGGGCAGATCAGTGGTCTGTTGTTGATGATCGTGGGCGTCATTGCCGTGATTGTCATTGCCGGCATCGTGTTCATCGAGAGGGGACAACGCCGGATCACGGTGAACTACGCCAAGCGGCAACAGGGCAACAAGATGTATCAGGCCCAGTCCAGCCACCTGCCATTGAAAGTGAACATGGCAGGCGTGATCCCGGCGATTTTCGCCAGCAGTATCCTGTTGTTTCCGGCCTCGATCGGGCAGTGGTTCGGTCAGTCGGAAGGGGCGGAGTGGTTGCAGGATCTGGCATTGCTGATCGGTCCGGGGCAGCCGCTGTACATCATCATCTTCAGCGCCATGATCATCTTTTTCTGTTTCTTCTATACGGCCCTGGTGTTCAATCCGCGCGACGTGGCGGATAACCTGAAACGCTCCGGCGCCTTCATTCCGGGGATCCGACCGGGAGAGCAGACAGCGAAATATATTGATTCGGTACTGACACGATTGACCATGTTTGGTGCGATCTATATCACCATCGTGTGTCTGTTGCCGAATTTCTTCCAGATGATGGCGAACGTTCCATTCAACCTGGGGGGGACGGCGCTGCTGATTGTTGTGGTGGTGTCCATGGATTTCATGTCGCAGGTACAATCGCACCTGATGTCCCACCAGTATGACTCGTTGATGAAGAAATCGAACCTCGGCAGTTTCAGCCGGTAATGACCAGTAATTGACGGCCCGGCGCGGCCGGGTACGGAAATACGGAGAGCAGAACAGTGAAAGTACGAACATCAGTCAAAAAAATCTGCCGCAAGTGCAAGGTCATCAAGCGTGGAGGCATTGTGCGGGTGATCTGTGAGGCAGAGCCTCGTCACAAGCAGCGTCAGGGCTGAGTCGCGGTTGATTTTTATTGCATCAGGGTATATAGTGTGCGGCCTTCAAAATGGCTGCCCGCGCCCTGATACGTTAACAGAATATCTAGAACTGGAGTGAAGCTATGGCACGTATTGCCGGTGTCAATATCCCCGACAACAAGCACCTTGTGATATCCCTCAGCTATATCTACGGGATCGGAGGTACGCGGGCCAGATCCATCTGCGAAAGCAGCGGTATAGCGCCGACCACGAAGACCGGTGAGTTGTCGCCGGAGCAGCTGGATACGATCCGGGGGGAAGTGGGCAAGTTTGTTGTCGAAGGGGACCTGCGGCGTGAAGTGTCCATGAACATCAAGCGATTGATGGACCTGGGCTGTTATCGCGGTATCCGACACCGTCGTTCGTTGCCATTGCGAGGTCAGCGGACCAAGACCAATGCGAGAACACGCAAAGGTCCGCGTAAGCCGATCCGCAAGTAATATCAGAGTCAGTTATCAGAATTATTCGGGAAATGGACACTTATGGCCAAGCCAGCAGCTAAAGCAGCAACGAAGAAACGGGCACGCAAGGCCGTTGCCGATGGCATCGCCTTCATTCATGCCTCATTCAACAACACGATCATCACGATTACAGATCGGGCCGGCAATGCGCTGAGCTGGGCGACGTCGGGTGGATCAGGGTTCCGTGGTTCTCGAAAGAGTACACCGTTTGCTGCCCAGGTCGCCGCCGAAAGGGCTGGCAAGAGTGCCATTGAGCTGTATGGACTGAAGAATCTGGATGTCCGGGTCAACGGGCCGGGACCGGGGCGCGAGTCAGCAGTGCGAGCACTCAATGGCTGCGGACTGAAGATCGGCACCATCACCGATGTGACACCGATTCCACATAATGGTTGCCGTCCGCCCAAGAAGCGTCGCGTATAAACCGTATACCCAGTTGCTTATCTCCGTGATAAGAGTATAGGAGACAGAATATGGCCCGTTACATAGGCCCTACATGCAAACTTTCTCGCCGCGAGGGCACAGACCTGTTCCTCAAGAGTGGCGTACGTGCGCTGGAAAGCAAGTGCAAGGCCGACAACATTCCCGGTCAGCACGGGCAGCGTCGTTCACGTCTATCGGATTACGGTGTCCAGCTGCGCGAGAAACAGAAGGTACGCCGGATGTATGGTGTGCTCGAAAAGCAGTTCGCCAATTACTACAAGGCGGCGGCTCGCCAGAAGGGTGCCACCGGCGAGAATCTGCTTCAGTTCCTTGAATCACGTCTCGATAACGTGGTGTATCGCATGGGCTTCGGCTCGACTCGTGCTGAAGCCCGTCAACTTGTTTCGCACAAGGCCATTCTCGTCAATGGTCAGGTTGTCAACATCCCTTCCTACCAGGTGGCTGAAGGCGACACGGTATCGGTTCGCGAAAAGTGCCGGAATCAGCTGCGTATCAAAGCGGCGATGGAACTGGCCGCACAGCGGACACCGGTGGAATGGATTTCCGTCAGTTCGGACAAGCTGGAAGGGCAATTCGCGCGCAAGCCGGATCGTATCGACCTGTCACCTGACATCAATGAAAACCTGATCGTCGAGCTCTACTCCAAGTAGTAAATGCACCAGGCCAAGTGTGAAGGGTGAATTCATGCAGATTTCTCTATCGGAATTTTTAACGCCACAGCTGATCAAGGTGGAAGAGCTCGATCGCTTCCATGCCCGGGTCATCCTGGAGCCCATGGAACGGGGATTCGGCCATACACTGGGTAATGCGCTGCGGCGTATTCTGCTGTCCTCCATGCCGGGTTGTGCTGTCGAGGAAGTGGAGATTGACGGTGTCGTGCACGAGTACAGCACCATTGAAGGCGTGCAGGAAGACGTGATGGAGATTCTTCTGAATCTCAAGGGCGTCGCGATCAGCATGAGCGGCCAGGATGAAGCGGAACTAATCCTGTCCAGTAAGGGTGCCGGAACGCTTACCGCCGGTGATATCCAGACTGATCATTCGGTCGAGGTGGTCAATCCCGATCACGTCATCGCTAATCTCAACAGCAATGGCGAGTTGAATATGCGCCTGACCATCCGTCGCGGCCGAGGCTACTCTCCGGCTGATACGCGGGTGACCAAGGACGACGAAAACCGGGCGGTCGGCCGTCTGTTTCTGGATGCGACCTATACGCCCGTGCAGTCTGTGGCCTATAACGTCGAGAGCACGCGGGTCGAGCAACGCACCGACCTCGACAAGCTGATTCTGGATCTGCGGACCAACGGCACCATCGATCCCGAGGAAGCGATCCGTCGTGCGGCGACAATCCTGCAGCATCAACTGGGTGCGTTTGTTGATCTGCAGAGTCAGGAGGCCAGCGAGCCGGAAGAGCAGGAAGATGAGATTGATCCCATTCTGCTGCGTCCGGTGGATGATCTGGAGCTTACCGTCCGCTCCGCGAACTGCCTGAAGGCCGAAGACATCTATTACATTGGTGATCTTATTCAGCGCACAGAGGTGGAGCTGTTGAAAACGCCAAACCTGGGCAAGAAGTCGCTGACCGAGATCAAGGACGTACTGGCTTCGCGCGGACTGTCGCTGGGCCTGCGCTTGGAGAACTGGCCGCCGGCCAGTCTGCGTAACGAGGAAAAAGCGGGTCATTGACCGGTGATTACAGCGCCGTCGTGATGACGGCCCGGAAACAGTATTTTTGAAGATTCGCTCCGTTGTCTGTCATGACGGGGCCCGGACAGGAAATTGAGTTATGCGTCATCGTCAAAGTGGGCGTCAACTGAACAGGAACAGTGCGCATCGTAAAGCCATGTTTCGCAACATGACCGCGTCTCTGGTCGAACATGAAGTGATCAAGACCACGCTGGCCAAGGCAAAGGAGCTGAGGACCGTGGCGGAACCATTGATCACGCTGAGCAAGGAAGACAGCGTTGCCAACCGTCGGCTGGCCTTTGATCGTCTGCGGCACAAGGCTGCCGTAGGAAAGCTGTTTTCAGACCTGGGTCCGCGATACAAGGATCGTCCCGGCGGTTATCTGCGCATTCTCAAGTGTGGTCTACGTACCGGCGACAAAGCCCCGATGGCCTATGTGGAGCTGGTGGATCGGCCCGTGCAGGACATGATGGAAGACGAAGGTGCCGTCGAGGCACAGGCTGATTGATTCAAAAGGATAGGCGGTGATTGATCATTGCGCCGCGATTACTTTCATAAAAAAGCCGGGCATGTCCCGGCTTTTTTGTGTGCCGCTAGTGGGCCATGCGGGCAATAAGGTAATGTTCAGAGCATTTGTACGAACGCAATCCATCGTTGCGATCCTTGCCAAGGGAACCACCCTTGCCTGCGGATCGCGCCTCGACTTGCGTTCGCACAAATGCTCTGAACATTACCTTATTGCCCGCATGGCCCACTAGTGGACGGATTCAGAGGGGCTGCGCAGACTGAGGTACACCAGTGGCCATAATCCGACATGGACCATCACGTCAGCTGTGTTGAACACATAATGCCAGTAGGGTATGCCCTGCAGGTTGATGAAATCGACCACGCTTCCGTAGACCAGGCGGTCGAGTATGTTGCTGCAGCCACCGCCGGCGATGAATCCGAAGCATACAAACTCGGATGTGCGGACATCACTGCTTTTCCATAGATAGACGACCAGACCGGTGATGAGAAGAAGGCTGATGACCCCGAACAGCCATCCCTGTCCCTGGAATATGCCGAACACCCCACCCAGGTTGCGGATATGAGTGAGGTGCAACAGATCATTGACGACGACGGTATCCCCAACAGGGATCCGTCGTGTCACCAGGAAGCTGCCAAACTGCGAGACAGCCAGTATCGTCAGGCTGATGGTGGTGAAGAGCAGTAAACCACGACGTTTCTCATTCGCCGGCAATACGCTCACGCTTCCAGCCTTCATTCATTGCAGCTCGGCAAACAGTGCACGTAGCCGTTCCGCGTTCTTGCCGACATCGCTGACACCGACTCGTGATGTGGAGCGTGCATCAAGCCGGGTCTGACCATCTTCTTCCCGGATCTGGATGACGACGTCATCCTTGAAACGGAACCAGAAAGTGGTGTCCGTGGCCTCGATACGCCCTTCATCCGGGGTGGCGGATACCAGTTCCCATCCCAATCGATCGACCGCCTCCCGCGCCCGCTGGAAAACTTCTTCGGGGGCTGCATCGAAGTACTGGGGCTGGATGTCCGGATAGGCTTCAGCCTGCATGCGGGCCTGCCGCTCCGGGGTCATATCGCCGAAGGTGCCGTACTCGACCGGGTTGGAATTGCTGCCGCGGAGAGGGAGCACATCGACGAAAGCCGGCGGGTCATCCGTGTCCGTGGTGATGTCGTGGATGGGTGGAGTGCCCTCCGGTGGGCTGTAGCTTTGCGGGATCATCCACGCGATCCCGACCACGATGGCGGCGGCCAGCGTCCAGGCGCCGATGAGTGAGGTTCGTCGTTGTCCGGGGGCGCGACCGGCCGCCAGTAGCAGGAATGCGGTGCCAAGGCCGATTACCGCTGTCCAGGCAGCGGCCGTGTTGGCGGTGCGAAGAATGTCGAAGCCGCCCCTGAAGTCCCAGAGATCCAGCCAGACTCCCATCGGTGCCGACAGGCTGTACACGGCAGTGGCCACTGCCGCAAAAAGTACGACAAGTCCGAGTATATTCAGGATCTTGTGCAGCTTTGAGTCGGATTGTGTCGGTTCGGTCATGTTGAGTGTCCCCTCGATTCATTGGCGGAAGCCGGTAATGGAGCCGGCCCTGGTGGCACGGTCAGTCATTCTACCCGTGGCACCGTCCGGCGGCTACTGATTCACGGGCGGCTTCTGTGCGAACTGGATGATGCGCATGTCGTCACCCCGTACTTCGACAATGCTGTGAGCGCAGTTATGCATGATCGGCGGCTCCCACAGTCGGCCGAGATCACGCCCCTCGATGGCACAGAGTACGGTCTTGATCCAGACCCCATGACTGACCAGGGCCAGATTCCGGTGTGGTGACTCCAGCAACTCTTTGATACGTTTCATCGCCCGTCGCTGGACCTGTTCGAAGGTCTCGGCCTGCTCCAGGAAGAATCGATCCGGGCGACTCCAGAAGTACTCGAACTGGTCCGGGTGACTGTCCCGCACCTCGGCCTGCAGCCGACCCTCCCATGGGCCCAGGTAGATCTCCTTCAGGTGGTCACAGGGTGACAGTACCAGCGCTGTATCGCGGAACAGGATTTCCGCGGTCTGACGCGTGCGTACACTGCTGCTGTGGTATACCGCATCGATAGGGTGTCCGCGCAACAACGGAGCGAGACTGGCAGCCTGTTGTCGGCCCAGTTCCGTCAATTCGGATTCGGCATGTCCCTGAACCCGTCTGTCCCGATTCCAGTCGGTCTGCCCATGGCGGATCAGGTGAAGGGTGCGCGTCGTCAAGTAATGGTCTCCTGTCAGTCTGACGAAGAGTCGGATGAAAATGCTGTGCTGCGTGTTCGGGCCACGGCATCCAGCCAGCGCGCATATCGGGTATCACGCCAGTGATCATTCCGTTGTGGAACAAACTGCCGGTCCAGTTGCCAGAACGAAGCGATTTCATCGAGAGAATCATACAATCCGCACTGCAGGCCAGCCAGCCAGGCGGCGCCGAGTGCGGTGGTCTCGGTAATCCGCGGGCGGTCCACGCGACAGTCGAGCAGGTCGGCCAGGTGTTGCATGGTGTAGTCATTGCCGGCCATTCCGCCGTCCACGCGCAATGTCACTGGCTTCTGCCCATCGGCCGCCATGGCCTCCTGCAGGTCGCGCGTCTGGTAGCAGACGGAAAGCAGGGCCGCCGCCACGATGTCGGCGATTCCGGTATCCCGGGTGAGCCCATAGATGGCCCCACGTGCGTCTGCGTCCCACCAGGGCGCCCCCAGGCCGGTAAAGGCCGGGACCAGTATGACCGGGTTGTGATCACTGGCGGCACGCGCAAGAGATGAGGTGTCCCGCACGTCCGCGAACATCCGCATCTGATCCCGCAACCACTGCATCGTGGCGCCCGCCATGAAAATACTGCCTTCCAGCGCGTAGTAGGTCGTGCCGTCCAGGCGGCAGCCTATGGTGGTCAGCAGCCGATGCTGTGACTGCAGTGCCTCTTCGCCAGTATTCAGGAGCAGGAAGCAGCCGGTACCATAGGTGCTCTTGGCCATGCCCGGCGAGAAGCAACACTGACCGAACGCTGCTGCCTGCTGATCGCCGGCCATCCCCTGTATCGGAATGGCGGTACCGAAATGTTCGCTGTCACAGTGGCCAAAATCGGCTGCGCTGTCCAGGACCTCGGGGAGTATGGCGGCCGGGATATCGAACAGTTGCAACAGCTCTTCATCCCATTGCTGTGTATGGATGTTGAACAGCATGGTGCGGGACGCATTGGTGGCATCGGTGAAATGGCGGCGACCGCCGGTCAGGTTCCACAATAGCCATGTATCCACTGTACCGAAGGCCAGCTGTCCGGATTCGGCAGAATGGCGGGCACCGGGTACCTCGTCCAGTATCCAGCGGATTTTGCTGGCGGAGAAATACGGGTCGGGGAGCAGGCCGGTTTTACGCTGGATGAGATCCCCCCGGCCCTCCTGTTCCAGTTGCCGAGCCAGTCCGCGGCAGTAATCGCTGGTGCGTCGGTCCTGCCAGACGATGGCCCGATGAACAGGTTTGCCGGTGACGCGGTCCCAAAGCAGTGTGGTTTCACGTTGATTGCTGATGCCGATCGAGCGGATTGATTCCGCCGCGAGGCCGGATTGTTTCAAGGCGGTGCGACACGCGCTCAGTGATGTCCGCCAGAGGTCCTCGGGATCATGTTCCACCCAGCCATCCCGCGGGTAGTGCTGGGGATATTCCTGCTGACCGGTGGCGATACGGTGGCCGGTGGCATCAAAAATGATGGCGCGACTGCTGGTCGTACCCTGGTCGATTGCCATGATGTAATCGGTCATGGTGAAATGCCTGCAATTACAGAACGAGGTGACAGCATGGTACTACACACCGCGAGTGATTCGCAGGGACCGGTGCAGCACCCGGAGGAGTCTGAATTTGATCTGCTTGTCATTGGCGGCGGAATCAACGGTGCTGGCATCGCGGCGGATGCCGCCGGACGCGGGTTACGAGTGCTGCTCTGTGACAAGGGCGATCTGGCCGGAGGGACCTCGTCCGCCAGTACCAAACTGATTCATGGCGGGCTGCGCTACCTGGAATACTTCGAGTTCAGACTGGTGCGTGAGGCATTGATGGAGCGGGAGGTGTTGCTGGGCATGGCGCCGCACGTCATCTGGCCACTACGGTTCCGATTGCCACACAGGCCGGGTGTGCGCCCCCGCTGGATGGTTCGGGTCGGGCTGGGGTTGTACGACCTGCTGGGGGGGCGCCGCAACACATTGCCGGCTTCCCGGGCGATCAATATGAAGGGAGACGGCCCGCTGCGCGAGGAATGGCAGCATGGATTCGAATACTCGGATTGCTGGGTGGATGATGCGCGCCTGGTGGTGCTCAATGCGATGATGGCCCACGATCATGGGGCCGATATTCGCAGTCGGGTCGCGTGCACCGGGTTACGGCAGATGGGGCGGGGCTGGGTGGCCTCGCTGCGGAGTGCGGTTGACGGGCGTACCGGGGAGGTGACCGCGCGTGCGGTGATCAATGCCGCCGGTCCGTGGGTGGACCAGGTCACCGATACGGTCGGAAGCCCGGCCGACGGGCGTGGCGTCCGTCTCGTCAGGGGTAGCCATATTGTCGTTCGCCGGCTCTATGAGGGCGAACATGCCTACATGTTCCAGCATTCCGATCGGCGTGTCATATTTGTCATTCCCTACGAAAATGATTTTACCCTGATCGGTACCACGGAAGTGGACTGTACCGGAGATCCCGGGCAGGCGCACATCTCCGGACAGGAGGTGGAGTATCTGCTGGAGGCGGTCAACAGTCATTTCCGTGTGCCGATCACCGCGGATCAGGTCTGCCACAGTTTTTCCGGCGTCAGGCCGCTGATGGAGGAGGAAAATGCCTCCGCCACCAGTCTTTCCCGTGATTACCACCTGACGTTCACCCGGCAGCCGGCCCCTTTCCTGACCGTCTACGGCGGCAAGATCACCACCTACCGTCGGCTGGCGGAAGCGGCCATGTTCAGGCTGGGCGACGTGTTCGTGCACATGGGGGACGACTGGACCGCCGACACCACATTACCGGGGGGTGACTTCGATTCCCCGTCCGGCCTGCTGACTCGGTACCGGTCGTTGTGGCCATGGCTGCCAGACCAAGTGCTCAGGCGTTGGGTGCGCAGTTACGGGACCTGTGCCCTGGATCTGGTCGGTGACGCGAGCGCCATTGAGGATATGGGCCGGGATTTTGGCGCCGGTCTGTATGAACGGGAAGTGCGCTATCTGCAGACCCGGGAGTGGGCGCTGAGGGCAGAGGATGTGCTGTGGCGACGGACCAAGATCGGCCTGCATATGACGGCGGATGAGGCGTCGGCATTCAGGGCCTGGATGGAAGGGGCCGGGCCGGGCCAGGGAGGTCAGGATGCGTGAATCGCGCGGCTGTCGTTGGCTCTCGCCGGTTGCGTTGCTGCTGATCGCTGCCTGTGCCACGCCCGACCCGTTGTCTGTGTTGCCGTCCGCCCGTGAGCGGATGATTGCGCAGATCAGCGATGATGGTTCCAAGTTTTTCGAGTTCAACAGAGAACATGTGACCGATCCTCGGCGGCGGGAGCAGGGTCCCCTGCCAGAGGAAGTGTTGACCCGCCGGGTGGAGGACGTGCTGGCGGAGACCGGCTACTGCCGCGACGGTTTCTTTGAATTGTATCGGCAGTCGGTGAGCGGTGGACTCACCCTGCGCGGAGAATGTCGGGAGGGTGTCAGTGAGACTGACCGGATGGCGTTCCCCGATGGGGGGGTGATCTATGCCCGGGATCCTTGATCGGCAGGCCGGATCATTCCGGCTTGCGTAGTCGCAACAGGAACTGGTCTGTCCGGCGGGCCTGCATCGGATCGAAAATGGAGCGGCGCAGGCTGTCATCGGGCTGCGCCAGCAGTTCGCTATCGGCCTCCACGATGAACCCTGCCGCCTCGGCAACCCGGCGCGCGTCGGATTCCAGCATGCGATGCAGGCGTCGGTTGTCGAGGCCGGCCATGCCGGAATGGTCGATGATTCCCAGGATGCCGCCCGGCTTCAGGAGGCCGTGCAACGTCCGCAACAACACCAGGGCGCGGCCCGGGTCACGATTGTAGTGGTCGTGCAGGATCTGCGAGACCAGAATGAAATCCACGGACTCAGACGGCAGTCCAGTTCGCGTCGCCGGGCGGTCTATCCGCTGTACGTTTTCCAGTGCCCCTTTCGCCAACTTCTGTGCCAGGGCGTCGCCCTGGGTGATATCGCTGCGATCCTCACCGTAGCGCAGGGCCCGGGGAGAGTTCTGTGCCAGGACCCGCCCCCGCGGACCCACGGCGTGGGACAGGATCCAGGTGTAGTAACCGCCCGCGGCATAGACATCCAGCGCCGTCATGCCGGGTTCCAGTTGCAGGAACTGAAGCACCTGGACGGGTTTGCGATCAGGATCACGGATGCGGTCGGCGATGTCACGCCGCGGGCTGTCCAGTGCGCTCCGCAGGGTATCCGCATCCAGTGATTGAGCATGGGTGAAGGGGATGGCAATGACCATCAACAGGAGGGTGCCCAGCGTGCGTAACAGGGGGGCATGGCGGCGGTTTCCGGGAAGCATGACAGAATCCGGACGGTAGTGAATGCGTAAACCAGTATAGCAGTATCCTGCCACTGACCGGCAAGGCGTGTTAAAATGCCCGTTTTGTCAGGCTCCCGGAAAGGAAGCGAGACCATGGATTACCTGCCCTGTGAAGTGCGAGAGACCCGCCCGGATGTGGCGGCCGATGCCGCTGTGATCTGGTTGCATGGTCTGGGCGCGGATGGTCATGATTTCGCGGCCATCGTCCCCGAACTGAAACTGCCCGGATCCAGTGCCATACGGTTCATTTTCCCGCACGCCCCGGCCATGCCGGTCACCATCAACGGGGGCATGGTCATGCCGGCCTGGTACGATATTCTGGAGATGGATATTCACCGCCGCGTGGATGAAACGCAATTACGCGAATCGGCGCGTCGGGTGCATGATCTGGTCAATCGGGAGGTCGAGCGCGGGATCGACCCGGAACGTATCGTGGTGGCGGGATTCTCTCAGGGCGGGGCGGTCGCACTGGAGGCCGGTTTGACCTTTCGCCGACGCCTGGCCGGTCTGCTGTCATTGTCCAGCTATTTCGCCACGGCCGACTCCATTGACCCGTCGCCGGTCAATCGGGATCTGCCGATACGGATCTGTCATGGCACACTGGACCCGGTGGTGATGCAGTCACTGGGGCGGCGCAGTGCCGAGAAGCTTGAAGCGATGGGCCATCCGGTCACCTATACCACCTATTCCATGGCCCATGCCGTCTGTCCCGAAGAGATCCGTGACATCTCGGATTGGTTGCAGACGGTATTGCCGGTTCAGTAGCCGATACCGCGGGCGATCATCCAGGCCAGAGCCGGAATGCAGAGCAGCAGGATCAGTTGCAGGCGCAGGGCGAATATCACCGGGCGCGGCACCCTTGCGGTTCCTTCCAGGGTGGCGGCGCGTTTCAGGTAAACAGCGGCTGGTAATGAAAGCAAAAGCATCACCAGGAACAGTGACAGCTTGGCATGGAAGAGCGGATTCCCCATGTAGATGTCGGAAGGCCGCCCCGTCGCCAGCCATAATGCCATCCCGGCCAGGGCCACGGCGATGGCGGCGATGAACTGCACCAGCAACATTCTGTTCAGTGAGCGGCGATCATCGAGGGACAGTTCCCGGGAAAAGCCCAGTTGGGTGACCAGGATGGCCATGCCCAGTATCAGGGCAGCCAGCAGATGCAACATGCGGATGAGGGTGAATGACATCGGTGTGGATTCCGGTGGCAGTGATACGGCAGTCCGTGAACGCTCCAGCAGGAACGGGGTCACGGTATTCGACACGCTATTGTGGCATAAAGACGGCCGCTACCGGGACGCCGTTGGCATCCGGTTTTCACGATCAGTACAAGAGAGCACGCAATCATGAGCGGTATGGATACACCACGGCAACCATTGGTGGACCTGGACAGGAGTGAGGCCGACCTGGCCGGCCTGGGTCTTCGCGAGCGCAAGAAGCGTCTGCGTCTGCGTCGCATCGTGCACGCGGCAGAGACCCTGTTCATGGACAAGGGCTTCACCAATACCACGATCCAGGACATAGCGGACAGAGCCGAGGTGGGGCTGGGCACGCTGTATCT
>JBNJGU010000057.1:0-14046 GCA_051747985.1 Pseudomonadota bacterium
CGCGGATGGGTAACGGCCCGGTCCGCGCTTTTCTGTATCCGGGGCAAGGCCATTGTGTCACCGCCCCGCACATGAAATACTGTATGGATAAACAGTATTTATGTGATTGGTCATGTCCGCTTTCCCTTTTGTCGCCCTGCACTGTCTGAGCAACTTCAGTTTCCTGCGTGGTGCCTCGTTTCCCGAGGAACTGGTGGCGCAGGCCCTCAAGTACGGATATGAGGGGCTGGCGATCACCGATGAGTGTTCGCTGGCCGGTGTGGTGCGTGCCTGGAAAGCGGTGCGGGACGCCGGCGAGTCGGCCGCCGGATTCCGGCTGCTGACAGGCAGTGAGTTCACCACCACGGATGGTGTGCGGCTGGTGTTGCTGGCCTGTGATCGGGAAGGTTATGGACAGTTGTCGACGTTGATCACCACGGCGCGCAGGGAAGCCGTCAAGGGGCAGTACAGGCTGACGCCGCGGGCTCTGGAACGGCAACCACTGAGCGGCTGTCTGGCGTTGTGGGTACCACCATACGACTATACGGGGCGTGCGGAGCAGGAACGGGAAGGGCAGAGGCAGTTGCAGTGGCTGCACCGTTTCCTGGCCGGGCGGCTGTGGATCGCCGTGTCGCGAGACCTGTCCGGACGGGACCGTCAGCGGCTGCGGGCACTGGAGTGGCTGGGGGCTCATCTGGCAGTGCCCCTGTGCGCTGCGCCGACCGTACTCATGCATGATCGCCGTCGTCATGGTCTGCGCGATACGCTGGCTGCGATCCGTGCGGGCTGTGAGGTATCCCGGCTGGGATTGACCGTGGCCGGCAATGGCGAGCAGTACCTGTGGACGCCCCGCAAGCTGACCGCGCTGTATCCGGCGGAGTGGCTGGAGGAGACGGTGCTGATCGCCGCCCGTTGCCGGTTCCGGCTGTCGGAGTTGCGTTACGAATACCCTCGTGAGCTGGTGCCCGAGGACCATACCCCGCAAAGCTGGCTGGCAGAGCTGGCCCGGCGCGGCATGCAGCAACGCTGGCCGGGTGGTGTGCCGGAGGCGGTGCGTTCGCTGGTCGCGCGGGAGCTGTCGCTGATCGCCGAATTGCGCTATGAACCGTTTTTTCTCACGGTGAAGGACATCGTCGACTTCGCCCGCGGGCGCGGCATTCTCTGTCAGGGGCGTGGCTCAGCGGCCAACTCGGCGTTGTGCTATTGCCTTGGTATCACTGCGGTGGATCCGTCCCGCATGCAGCTGTTGTTCGAGCGCTTCATCTCGAAGGAGCGTGATGAGCCGCCGGACATTGATGTCGATTTCGAGCATGAACGACGCGAGGAGGTCATTCAGTACATCTATCGCAAATACGGTCGTGACCACGCGGCGCTGGCCGCCACCGTGATCTGTTATCGCAGGCGCAGCGCCTTGCGGGATGTGGGACGGGCGCTGGGGCTGGATCCCGGCCTGGTCGCCGTGCTGCCGGAGATGGTGCGCAGTGATGCCGATGGACGGCTGGTGCCGGATCCTGATGAGGCCGCGGAGCTGCCGCTGACGCCCCGGCAATGGTCGCTGCTGCTGGAGCTGGCCGGCACCCTGATCGGCTTTCCCCGTCATCTTTCCCAGCATGTGGGCGGTTTCGTGATCAGCGAGCGTCCGCTGGCCGAACTGGTGCCGGTGGAGAATGCCGCCATGCCCGGCCGTACCGTGATCCAGTGGGAAAAGGAGGATCTGGAGGCGCTGGGTCTGCTCAAGGTGGACGTGCTGTCATTGGGTATGCTGACCGCCATCCGCAAGGCGCTGGACCTGGTCGGAGGACTGCGCGGGCATCCCCTGTCGCTGGCCGGGGTCCCGGCGGAGGACCCTGCCGTCTATGACATGATCAGCCGGGCGGACACGGTGGGTGTGTTCCAGATCGAGTCGAGAGCACAGATGAGCATGCTGCCCCGGCTGCAACCGCGCTGTTATTACGATCTGGTGATCCAGATCGCCATTGTCCGCCCGGGACCGATCCAGGGGGAGATGGTGCATCCCTATCTGGCCCGGCGGCAGGGACGGGAGTCGGTGCGATATCCCGGAAAGGAAGTGGAAAATGTGCTGAAAAGGACGCTGGGAGTGCCAATCTTCCAGGAACAGGTCATGCAGATTGCCATTGTCGCGGCGGGTTTCAGTGGTGGAGAGGCGGATCAGCTGCGGCGTGCCATGGCGGCCTGGAAGAAGAAGGGAGGACTGGAGCCATTCCGGGACCGGCTGCTGCGGGGGATGCGGGAAAGGGGCTACGAGGCGGCATTCGCGGAGCAGATCTACCAGCAGATCTGCGGGTTCGGTGACTACGGCTTTCCGGAGTCGCATGCCGCCAGCTTCGCCCTGCTCGCCTATGTCTCCTCCTGGCTCAAATGCCATCATCCGGCAGCCTTTGCCTGTGCGTTGTTGAACAGTCAGCCCATGGGTTTCTATGGGCCCTCCCAGCTGGTGCAGGATGCCCGCCGCCATGGAGTGGAGGTACGCCCTGTGGACATCAATGCGAGTGCGGTGGATTGTACGCTGGAAGTTGGCAGCCATGATGAGCCCGCGTTGCGGCTGGGGCTGCGCATGATCAGTGGTCTTTCCCGCGACGTGGCTCGGCGTCTGGTGGAGCGGCGGGAGGGCAGGCCCTATCGCGGCATAGCGGATGCGGTACGTCGGGCGGCCCTGGATGAACGGGCCCGTGACAGTCTGGCGGCAGCGGATGCTTTCGCCACCCTGGTCGGGGATCGACACCGGGCCTTCTGGATGGCCGCCGGAGTCGAGGAGGTTCCGCCTCTTTTCGCGGCGGATGACGATCGCTACAGTCAGGATCGCGATGATGTGGCGTTGATGCTGCCCCGTGCCGACGAGGCACACGGCATCGTCGCCGACTATCACAGCACCGGCCTGTCTCTGCGCCGGCATCCGATGGCCTTGCTGCGGGACCGCCTGCGGCAGGCCGGGGTTGTGGCGGCTGACACCCTGTCCGCCATGTCGGACGGTGACCCGGTGCGGGTGGCCGGTCTGGTCACCTGCCGACAGCGTCCCGGAACGGCTTCCGGGGTCACGTTTCTGACACTGGAGGATGAAAGCGGTTTCACCAACGTGGTGGTATGGGCCTCGTTGTTGCAGCGTCAGCGCCGGGAGGTGGAGCAGGCCGGTATTGTCATGGTGAGTGGTTCGCTGCAGCACAGTGATGGAGTGGTGCATGTCGTTGCCAGGCGCCTGCAGGATCTGGGGCCGCTGTTTCCGGGGCTGCGTTCTGTGTCGCGTGACTTCTGTTGAGGCGGGAAATCTTGATCCGCATCAAGGTTGGCTATGGATGTTGCAGCTTGCCACAGATTGATGCAGCGGGGTTGTCTACACTGCGCTCCATCTGTCTTCACGTCGATACAGGAGAATCCGGCATCATGAGACTGATCCGTTTCCAGGCCCTGGTCCTGATTCTGGCTGCATGCAGTCTGTCCGCCGTGGTGTCCGCGGACGGGATCCCACGAACACCCGAAGGACGTCCCGACCTTCAGGGTAACTGGACCAATGCGACCCTGACACCGGTGGAACGACCGGAGCAATTCGGAAATCGCATGACCATGACGCCTGAAGAGGCGGCGGCATGGCGTCCCCGTTCAGCTGCCGGCCTGACGGACCTGAACGAAGAAGCCTTTCTCGATCCTGATCGGGGGCCACCACCCAGGGGTGCGCGCATTGCACTGGAGGCGGACTGGTTTTTCTCCTCCGGTTATGTGGCGCGGATCAATGGAGAGTATCGCACTTCCCTGGTGATCGATCCGCCGGACGGGCGTATCCCCTATGCCGAGGATGGCCGGGGCAGGGACTGGCGTTCCCGCCTGTTGGCGCGGGAGTCGGTGGGTGAGTACGACGGCCCGGAAATCCGTCCCACGGGTGAGCGCTGTCTGCTGTCAGTGCTGTCCACGGCGGGTCCGCCGATGTTTCCGATGTCCTATAACAGCAACTACCAGATCGTGCAGACGCCGGATCATGTGATGATCATGACGGAAATGGTCAACGATGTGCGCATCGTGAAAATGCAGGGCGAGCATCAGGATCCGGCATTGTACCGATGGATGGGGGACTCGGTCGGCCACTGGGAAGGCGATACGCTGGTGGTCCGTACGCGCAATCTGCATCCGCAGCAGTCGTTCCGGGGGGCCACGGATGCCATGACCACCGAGGAACGTTTCACAATGGAGTCGGACGGGCAGATCAATTACCGGATCACGGTCCATGACCCGGAAGTGTTCGGTCAGCCGTGGACGGCAGAAGTGCCCATGCGTCGGCTGCCGGCTAATGAACGCATCCTGGAGTATGCCTGCCACGAAGGCAACTATTCACTGGTCGGCGCCCTGGCTGGAGCCCGGCGTCAGGAACAGGATGCGGCCGGCGAATGATCAGCCGAACAGTCCGTGCAGATACCAGTGGCGCGCTCCGGTCAGTTCCCTGAACAGCCAGATCCGCTGGCCCTGGCCGGTTTCGGCCACATAGTAGTCCCTCTGTATCGGAACGCTGCCCCACCAGTGGGTCTGTATCCGTTCCGGTCCGGACAACAGGTGTAGTGGTCCCGCCATACAGGGTTGTCCCCGGTGAGTCGGCAGGTGCCGCGGTGTCTCCAGCAGCCAGGTGGGTCTGGGGGGAACCTGCTTGAAGGCTTCGGAGGTTACGGGTGCCGGTGCCGAAAGGGCCACCGTTTCTTCGCTCCCGGCCTCCGGTGACCAGTCTTCCCGTGCCGTCGGGCGGTACAGGGCCTGCTGGCCCAGCTGTGCCTCCAGCAGGTCCAGGGTTCTTTGCCATGAATGGTTGTCCGCCAGCTGTTGCTGTTCCGGGTGTCGGCATGCCAGGAAGCCATTGGTATCCGGTCTGAAGGGCTGGAAATGTCGCGCCTCCAGGGTGATGCCGTATATCGGCTCATCCAACGGGGTCTGTTCCAGTTTTATCGTCAGTAATGGATACCAGTCGGTCATCCGCCGGGATGGGCTGCGCATGCGCAGCACCATGTTCTGTACAGTGGTTGCCGTGTCATGAAGCTGCAGTACCATCTGCTCCACGATCACATCATGACGATGCAGGAACTGCTGCAGGTCGGCCAGCAGCTCCTCACTGATATACAGCACCTGCTGTGTGTCGGTCAGTGGCCAGTCCGTTTCCCGGTGGCGATGGAAATACAGTGGCGGTTGCCAGCGTGGCAGTGGCCAGGGGCGCTGTCCCAGGCAGCGCTGCAGATGTTCATGCAGTCCGGGACCGAGGCGCTGACGCAATGCGGTGGAGGGCAGTCGCCACAGGTCCCGCAGCTGCTTCAGCCCGCTGTGTCGCAGGCGCTTCAATGTGCGGGGGGGCATGGGCAGATGATCCAGTGTCAGTTTCCCCAGAGCCGCCCGCAGGGCACCGGTATCGGCCACCAGCGTGTCGTGGCCGCTGCGGGCCAGCAACACACTGGCTGCCGCGGCCGGGCTGGCCGCCAGCGTCCAGGGTTGCTCCAGTGGTTGCAGGCATTGCGCCAGATGCCGGCGTAATGCATGAATGCCACGGAAGTGGCGGAGACTGCTGCCGGCCTCGAACACCACGGTGTCTGGCGGTAGCAGGCTGATGTGGTCGCTGACCTGTTGGCAGAGGCTGGCGGCTGTTTCCAGCGTGGTCCGGGGGTGGTCGGATGTGCCGGCAAGGTGCAAGGCACACCATACGACGGGACGGTCCCGGGGATGATCCGGTGCGGAGGATCGGCTGTGTGGTGTCGGGTCGGGCGATACGATGGAGGGCGACCCGAGACGGAACGCTTCATCCATCCAGTTCGATCTCCACGGCTCCCCGACAATGACCGCCACGGGTCCTCAACACCTGAAGGTTCAGCAGGCGGCGGCCGTCGACATGGTTCACGGTCCGCTCCAGTTGCAGTTGCAGCGTGGCCGGTGAGTGCGGGGCGGCTCTGCGATGGAGCAGGAATCCCGGTGTACCCCCCTGACTGGCTGCGAGTTGCAGGCGCCGGATGACCCGGCTGCCCAGCCAGTTCTGCCAGACCAGCACGAGGGCGCATTCGTGGGCCTGCAACGCTTTTTCCGTACTCCACAGGGCCTGCTGGCAGCGGTCCTGGGGGCGGATGATCAGCAGTTGCGAAGGGTCGATACCGGCCTGTAACAGCGCCGGCGCATACAGCTGGTGGGGGGGAGTGATCATCAGTACGGGCTTGCGCTGTTGGCTGAAGTGGCGCAGCAGGGGCATCAGCAGCTGCAGCTCGCCGGTACCGGACTGTGGCTGGATGATTTCCACCAGGCCGCGTTCCGGCCATCCCCGCCAGGGCAGCAGGTCATCCAGTGCCCTGAAGCCGGTGGGGAGTCCGTCGGTGTCGACATGCTGTGTCATGTGCCCGGCGCCACGCCGTAACCGCGGCTGACGCGTCAACAGTTGCTGCACGGCATCGGATGTCGGGCTGGAGGGGGGCGGATTGTCAAAAAGATCTGGAGTCATACTGTAAATATATACAGTAAAATTTCCTGTGACAAGTCCGGAATTCTGTTGTCCAACAGCTGAAAGCCAATGGCACCTGATTCCATCAGTGAGTCCAGGGAATGGTGCGCTGGCTTTTGAACGGGCCCACGGGAGAAAGTGCAATCAGGAAAAACGCGTACAGGGAATTGTCAACAAAGCATGATTGTATTATTCTTCAGAAAGTTACCGCTTTCGGCTGTTCAAATTCATCAAATAACAATTTCAATTAACTGGATTTGCAGGTTAATGTCATGAGGCAAAAGCCTGACATGCTGACCATTGTGGTCATTCTCTTTGCTCTGGGAGTACTGGTGAGCGGCGTGGCGCAGAGCGCCCTGCTGTAGCGGGTGCCGGGCTTCAGCCGGAAGGAGTGAACGTGGCGCCGGGTGTGAACACCACATCCAGCGGGATATCCCAGTCTTCGGAAGGAATGTGCCGGGCGCGCTGACAATCGTGTGCCAGTCCGGCCAGAATGGGTCGGTGTGGAGCCGGCCAGTCTCCGCGCGGCCGTGTACCGCGAAATGCGAAGCAGCGGTCGTAGAATCCCTTGCCCATGCCCAGCCGATTGCCCAGCGGGTCAAAGCCGACCAGCGGGACAAACACCACATCCAGTACCCGGGGCGAGGTGAGCCGACGCAGAGCCGGTTCGGCAATGCCCCAGCGGTTGGTCTGCAATGAATCGCCCGCCCGCACCTCGGCAAAATACATTTTGCTTTCCAGCAGTGGAGACAATACCGGCAGGTGACATTGCGCGCCGCTGCCAAGACAGTGATGTAATAGCGGACGAGGGTCGATCTCTCCCCCGGCGGGCAGGTAAAAAGCCAGTCTTCTGGCCCGGTGCAGACCTGGCCAGCGCAATACCCGTTCGTACAGCGCGGCGGCGGCCCGTCGCCGCGCCTGTGCATCCAGTGCCCCGCGCTGCTGGAGCAGGTGTTGTCGCAATTGTCTGCGTTGGCTGGAAAGGTCCGGGGAATCGGTGGAAGGCAGGTGGGTCATCAGGGTATCGGTACGGGTCTGCCTGTGAAGATGAAAGTCACCCGAAGCACCGCTGCCGAAATGGTCCTGAACCCAATGGTTCAGGTCGGAGGCCCCAGTAGTGTCTCAGGCTTTCCGCTCCAGGGCGGACATGCTCGCTGACACCATCGGAAGGGCTTCCTCGGTATCGATTATCGGCTCAAGAACACTTTCAGCTGGCGAATGCTCCAGGCGACTATGATTTCAGTATAAAGCAGATCGGCGGTGGGGGGCAAAACAATCCGGAGCCGGGTCTGCGCTGGCGCTCTTCAGAGGTCGATCTGGCGGCTGTCCTGCAATGCCCGGTCGATCTTGTCTTCCAGATATTTGACCTGTTGCGCCGTTTCGTGACGGTGCTGGTTCAGCACCCGGTTCTTCTGCAGCAGTTCGTGGGTGATGTTGAGGGCGGCCATGACAGCGATCCGGTCCAGGCCGTGAATGGTGCCCCGGGACTTGATCCGGCGCATGTTCTCGTCCAGGTGCCGGGCCGATCGCAGCAACGCTTCCTGCTCGGAGGGGGGGCAGCTGACCTGGTACTCGCGATCCAGCAGTTTCACCAGCACGGTGCTGGGGGTATCTTCCTGATCGCTGTCCATCATCATGACTGCTCCAGCGACTTCAGTCGCGTCAGTACGGTCTCCAGCCGGTGCTTGGCCTGGCGGTTGTTCTCCAGCAGTTGCTGACGCTCGGTTTGCCAGTTATGCTCGTTGGCTCGCAACAGCTGATTCTCCTGCTTCATCGCTGCACACAGTGCGATCAGCGCGTCGATTTTTTCATTCAGCGTGTTGAAGTTCTCGTCGTTCATACGGCTTGGGTCCGGGCTGCGGCCAGATGGGCTTCAGACCGCTACTATAGAGGCGCCGTGGTGGGGGGTCAACCGATGACAGCAGCACATACGGAACCGTCATATGACCGATGAAATCGCAGTAACCCTGGTGGAAGAGGCGCAACGCCGGCGCCGTGAACTCATGGGGCAGATGGAGCCGGACAGCATCGCCCTGGTCGGCGCCGCTCCACAGGTGACCCGCAGTAACGATACCGAGTATCCCTACCGACAGAACAGTGACTTTTTCTACCTGACCGCATTCGAGGAGCATGATGCCGTGCTGGCACTGATTCCGGGGCGTGAACAGGGCGAGGTGGTACTGTTCTGTCAGGAGCGGGACCCGACCCGTGAGTTGTGGGACGGAATTCTGTTGGGACCGGAGCGGGCCTGTGAGGCGCTCCGGGTGGATGACGCCTTCCCGATCGGTGACATCGATGACATCCTGCCCGGTCTGATCGAGGGGCGTGAACGGGTCTATTACGCCATGGGGCGGGATCCGAAGTTTGATCAGCGCGTCACCGAGTGGGTCAACACCATCCGTGGCCGGGTGCGGACCGGGGCGCATCCTCCGGGCGAGTTCATGGTGCTCGACCACCTGTTGCACGAAATGCGCCTGATCAAGAGTGACCCGGAAGTGGAGCTGATGGCCAGGGCCGCGCAGATTTCCGCGCGTGCCCACGAGCGGGCCATGCTGGCCTGCCGGGAGGGGCTGTGCGAGTACAGCCTGGAGGCCGAGCTGCAGTACGAATTCCTGCGCTCGGGAGCGAAGGCACCTGCCTACAACAGTATAGTGGCGTCTGGCGCCAATGCCTGCATCCTGCACTACGTCACCAATCGGGACACATTGAAGAACGGTGATCTGGTGCTGATCGATGCCGGTTGCGAATACCATGGTTATGCCTCCGATATCACCCGCACGTTCCCGGTCAGCGGACGTTTCAGTGAAGAGCAGAAGGCGCTGTATGACATCGTGCTGGAGGCCAATCTGGCCGCCATCGATACGGTCAGGCCGGGCGCCGTATGGGACGAGCCGCATGCTGTCTCGGTGCGCATCATCACGGAAGGGCTGGTCCGGCTGGGTCTGTTGAAAGGCGATGTGGATATGCTGATCGAAGAGGGGGCCTTCCGTGACTTCTACATGCATCGGGTCGGTCACTGGCTGGGTCTGGACGTGCACGATGTCGGTGACTACAAGATTGATGATTCCTGGCGCCTGCTGGAGCCGGGAATGGTCACCACCATCGAGCCGGGCATCTATGTTTCACCCGACAACACGGACGTGGACAGTCGATGGCGGGGCATCGGGATCCGGATCGAGGATGATGTGCTGGTGACCCGCTCCGGTCAGCGGGTGTTGAGCGAGGATGTGCCGAAATCGACCGAGGCCATCGAGACACTGATGGCGGGAACCTGACATGGAGTCCGCGGTGTCGCGTCACGATGTCGTGATCATCGGTGGAGGTCTGGTGGGCTGCAGTGCCGCGTTGATGCTGCGTCAGACGTTGCCGCCGGAGGCTTCCATTCTGGTGGTGGAGAGTGCTGGACATGAGGTGGATGCCGGAGGGGCGCTGGAGTTTGCGCCGGACTTCGATGTGCGCACCACGGCCCTGTCCCATGGGTCACGGCAGATTTACGGGCAGCTCGGGCTATGGCCCCGGCTGGCACCGCGGGCCACTCCGATCCACACGATCCATGTCTCGGAACGCGACCGTCCCGGTTCGGTCAGGCTGGACCGGCATGACGTCGGTGTCGAAGCGTTGGGGCAGGTGGTGGAGAACCGCTGTCTGGGAACCGCCCTGCTGCAGGCCGTCCGGGCCGACCGTTCCATTGACTGGTTGTCTCCCGCGGTCACCGAACAACTGACGCCGCTGGCGGATGGCATGCGACTGTCGGTCCGGGTCAACGACGCGACGGGGGCTGATGGGGCTCTCCAACAACGGGAGGCGGGGCTGGTCGTGCTGGCCGACGGAGGGCGATCGAAGCTGTGTCAGCAGTTGGGTATCGCCCGGCGGCAGACCGACTATGGTCAGCAGGCCATCGTCGCGAACGTGGGGTTCCGCCAGTCCCATGAGCACAGGGCATTCGAGCGTTTCACGGAGTCAGGCCCGTTGGCGCTGCTGCCCCTGTCGCCCTGGAAAGGGCTGCACCGCGCCGCATTGATCTGGACGCAACCCGACGAGCAGGCGCGAGCCCTGTTGGATCTGCCCGAGCCGGAATTCCTGTCCGCGCTGCAACAGCACTTCGGTTATCGCCTGGGCGCCTTTGAGCACTGTGGTCGACGTCACTGCTTCCCGCTGCAGTTGACCCTGGCGCGGGAACAGGTGCGGCCGGGTCTGGTATTGCTTGGCAATGTGGCGCACACCCTGCATCCGGTGGCCGGACAGGGGTTGAACCTGGCGCTGCGCGATGCCAGCCGTCTGGCGTATCATCTCGGGCAGGCCATGGCGGAAGGTTGCAGTCCGGGCGATCGGCGGATACTGGAGGCGTACAGTCGGCAACAACAACCGGACCAAGACCGTACGATTGCCTTCAGTCACCACCTGGTCGGGCTGTTCTCCGGTGCTGGCGTATTGAAGCGGTGGACCCGGCGTTTCGGGCTGTTTTCCATCGACCTGATGCCGCCGGTGCGCCAGCCGTTCGTGCGTGCCGCCATGGGGTTGGGGCCGCGCTGACTCAACCGGTGATGGACAGCCCCAGCCATTCGGCGATCATGGCCGGCTTGTCCTCATCCTCGATTTCCACGACGGCACGGTGCTTCAGCAGGTATTGCCCCGGCTTTTTCTCTTCCGCACTGATCAGCTCGAAGCGGCCGCGCACGCGCTTGCCGACCCGCACCGGATTCAGGAACCGCACCCGGTCCAGGCCGTAATTGATCATGATTTTCGTGCTGGCCAGCCGCACGGTACCGGCTGACGCGCCCAGATGACTGAGCAGCGACAGGGTCAGGAAGCCGTGCGCAATGGTGCCGCCGAACGGGGTTTCCCGTTCGGCCCGTTCCTGGTCCAGGTGGATGAACTGATGGTCGCGGGTGGTGTCCGCGAACCGGTCAACGTCGTCCTGGGTTACGGTCAGCCAGTCACTGACTCCGACCTCCCTGTCGATCCATTCACGGGCTTCGGCGAGTGTGTTGACCTCTGGCATGGCGGTGTTCCTTCTGTTTCCGGGGGACGACTCTGTCGGGACCGTCAGGGTCTCCGGCGCCACAGTATTGGACAGAACGCAGTGGACATCAACCATCGGCTGTCAGTGACCTTCATGGGCCGTTATACTGGTGCATCCCGTTGATGCAGAGTGAATGACGATGAGCCCGAACCCCGCCGCGGACAGCCACACCGGCGACCATGAGCCCTTTGATGTGATCATCGTCGGTGCCTCCATGGTCGGAGCCAGTCTGGCCTGTGCATTGGCCGACGCCGGTCTGCGTATTGCCCTGCTGGACCGCGCCATGCCGGATCGGACGGTGCAATTGGAGCCGGAACGGTTCGAGCCCCGGGTCAGTGCGCTGACTTCGGCGTCGGTCACACTGCTGAAGCGGCTGGGTGTGTGGGAAGAGGTGACGCGGCAACGGGTCAGTCCGTACACCCGCATGCATGTCTGGGAGGCCGATGGCACGGCCTCGATCACATTCGACGCTGCAGAGATTCATGCGGAGGCGCTGGGTCACATCGTCGAGAACCGCATCATCCTGACCGCCCTGCACCAGCGCCTGGACGGGTTGTCCGGGGTGGAACGGCTGCAGACGGAGGGCGTCGGTGGCATCCGGCATGGTGCCGACTGTGTCCATGTCGATCTGGAGGGTGGGCGTCGTTTGCGTGCCGCGCTGCTGGTCGGCGCGGACGGGGCCAGGTCCACGGTGCGCGGACTGGCCGGTTTCCGGACCCGGGAATGGGCCTACGGCCATCGTGCCATCGTGACCACCGTGCGGACCGGGAAGTCCCACCAGAATACGGCCTGGCAACGTTTCTCCGATGACGGCGTGCTGGCTTTTCTGCCCCTGCGGGGACCGCGCGCCATGGAGGACCGGTACTGCTCCATTGTCTGGTCTCTGGTGCCGGAGCGTGCCGAGGCCTATCTGACACTGGATGAGACGGCGTTTGCCGAGCGGCTGGGGCGCGCCTTCGAGTTCCGACTGGGCGCGGTGGAGTCGGTGGCCGAGCGCTTCAGCTTTCCGTTGCATCAGATCCACGCCACCGATTGCGCGCAGGGCCGGATCGCGCTGGCGGGAGACGCCGCGCACAGCATCCATCCCCTGGCCGGACAGGGGGCCAATCTCGGCTTCCGGGATGTCCGCGAACTGACCGATGTGATTCTGGAGGCGCGCCGCCAGGGAATGCCCTGGGATGATCCGGTGGTACTGCGTCGATACCAGCGTCGTTGTATCGGGCACAATCTGGCCATGACCGGTGTCATGGAGGGCTTCCGGCGCCTGTATGCCGACCAGCCGCTGGCGCTGCGGTGGCTGCGTAATACCGGCATGCGCACGGTGGATCGCCTTGGGCCACTGAAGCACCGCATCATGCGCGAGGCCATGGGTGTGACAGACTCCGGTGTGACCGGGTAAAGCTTCGCCTTCGGCAGTCGATATTTCCTCCAGTAGTCTGAATATTCTGTGGAGGTGAGCAATGCGGAGCCAGCCTGAATGGCCTTTTGATGTGGACCTGACTGTACTGGACACCGCCAGTATCACCAACATACTTGCTGACATTGAAGCGCATCTGCCGCTGATGGAGGATGAGGGGGACCTGGGGGAGCTGATGCGGGTCCGGCAGCTGTTCGAAGACGAGCTGAAGGCGGTGCGGCGTCTGCATTGATACGCCGGCCGTACGGTACGGGACTGCTGTCACGGCCATTTCTCTGTTACTCTGGATGGGAACGATTTCCTGTTTCCATCAACAACGACAAAGAGGAATGACCATGAAATCATTGATTGCCCTGTTTACCGCCGGCCTGCTGTTGGCCGGCCAGGCTGCCGCGCTGGACGTGGAGCGAGTCACGGAAGCATTGAACGATCCGTCGCGCCCCGATGCGGACAGTGAGCGGGACGACTCTCGCAAGCCGGTTGAAGTGCTGCAGTTCATGGGTGTCGAGGACGGCATGACCGTGCTGGACATCATGGCCTCCAGCGGCTGGTACACCGAAGTGCTGTCTTACGCCGTGGGCCCCGAAGGCACGGTCCTGATGCAGAACAGCCCGCGTTCCCTGGGGATGCGTGGCACGGAAGAGGCGGTGCAGGAACGTCTGGCCGGTGATCGCCTGCCCAACGTCGAACGTGTGGACCGTAATTTCGATAACCTCGGAATTCCGGTGAACTCCGTCGATTATGCGCATACAGCGTTGAATTTCCACGATCTGCACAACAGTGACCCGGCCGCTGCCCAGGCCATGCTGGCCGCGGTCAGTGAGGTCCTGAAGGATGACGGCGTGCTCGGCCTGATCGATCACAAGGGTGACCTGGGCGCCGACAACGCCGAATTGCACCGCATCGCGCTGGAAGACGCGATCATGGCCCTGAACGAAGCCGGATTCGCCGTGGTGGGTCTGAGCAACGTGCTGCATGTGGAGTCCGATGACCACACGCTGGGGCCGTTTGATCCTTCGCTGGAGCGCAATACCGATCGCATCGTCATCAAAGCCATGAAGATGTGACTTCCCGGGGGGGCGTACCCTCCATTCCGGAGTTTGTCGGCTGGCGGGGATAAGAGCCCGTCAGAAGACGCTCGTGAATACATCCCTGTAGAGC
>JBNJGU010000058.1:0-13849 GCA_051747985.1 Pseudomonadota bacterium
CGGCGCTGTCGATGTCATCGAACTCCTCGGCAGGCTGGTCGACCTTGCCCACGACAAAGACCAGGCGGAACAGGTCAGCCACTTTCAGGCCCTGCCGGGCAGTGCCCTCCTCGATCAACAGCTGTTTGGCCCGGTCCAGATCCGCATCATCCAGCAGGCTGCCATGGTTGAACAGCTCGAACGTGTCGCCGCTGTCGACCCGCGAGGCCGTTTCGATCAACGTTTCAATGGCTTCCACCAGCCGGGGTGCGTCCACCGGTTCGATCCTGAAGGTCTTCAGGTCGGACAGTTGGCGGTGGCCGATCAGCCGATTGAACTCGCGCATTTTCCCCTTGAACGCGAGCAGGCCATCGCGCAGCTCCCGCAGGCTGGCAGTGACATTGACGACCGCGCTGCGGGCCTTCTTCTCCAGGGCTTCAGCTTCCTGATCGAGCTGATGACTGAACCGGATGATGCGCTGCAGTTCCGTCTCGCGATCGTCACTGAACTGGAACCGGGTCAGCCCCGCCGCATGCAGCTCCGCCAGTCCGGTATGGAGCTGGCGGTCCAGTTCCAGCAGCCGGCGACAATCCTGCTGGTATTCACTCAGCCTGGCAGCCAGGTCGTCCAGTGACCACTCCGGCTCCCCGAGCCAGGGTTGATGATCCAGGTCGGCCAGGTAACTGAAAGGTTCACCGTCATCACCGCGCGCTTCCCGGATACGGGCGATCTGGCGGTTCCTGTCATCCAGCAGGTTCTGCTGCCGCTGCACGTCATGAAGCGCCTGCCGCAGCTGGTCCGCGCGGGCTTCCGATTCGCTCAGCTGCGTGTCGATCTCGCGCAGTTGCCCGTTCAGCTCCTGTATCTCCGCCTCACGCACGGCGGTACTGGCGTTCAGCTCGGTCAGCCGGTCGAAACGCTCAAGATCGGCCTTGATGGCGGTCTGCTCCTGCTCCAGTTGCTGCTTTCGGGCGCGTGCGGCATCCATGGCCTGGGCCGCCTCCAGCTGCTCGGCCAGCGCCTCCTGACTCTGGCGCAGGTCATCCAGCAGGCTCTGCAACTCGGTCCGGCTCGCCTGCTGGTGCTGTGCGTCCAGGCCCTCCAGCTTCAGGGTCAGCCCCGCCAGTTCAACCTGCCCGTCAGTGCTGCCAGCCAGCATCGAACGCAGGGCAGCCGCATCCACGTGAAACTGCTCCCGGCCCAGCGTCAGAACACTCCGGCTCAGTACCCGGTTCATACGCTGCAACTCGGCATCACTCAGGTGCCGGGCCAGTGTCAGGTACAGGTTGTCATCCAGGTTGGCCAGGGTCCGCTCGAGCGCTGACAACTCCTGCTCGTTGCGCTGCATTTCGTCGCGAATCGACTTCACGGACCGGCTGCCGGCCTGATGGACGAGGGTGATCTGTGTCTCCAGCGCCTGCTGGATGGCCTGTGCCTGCTGCTCGAGCATGTCGCGCCCGGTGACCAGTGCGAAGTGCTCGGCAAGCTCCTGCTGCTCCCCGGCCTGCTCTTCCAGTGTGGCGAGGGTGCGCTTGTGATCAGTATGCTGTACGGTCAGCTCCCGGTCCCGCTGCGTCTGCTGCTTTTCCTGCTCTCGAAGTCGGTCCTCGACATTGGCGAAGTCCGCCCTCTGCTGATCGTAATAGGCCCGCCAGTCGGTCAGCCCCTGGTCAATGCGCGGGCGCCAGTCCAGCAGCTTGCCGCGCAGCTCACGACGTTGCTCATGGAGGCTCTCCAGTTCGGCAATACGCCGCTCCTGCCTGATGGCGGCATCGTACTGGGCGCGGTCGGCGTTGACCTCCGCAAACGCCCTGTCCCACTCCTGTTTGAAATCGATATTGGCGTCGGGCAGGTCCCGCTTGAAGATCTGTAACAGGTAGTCCTTGACGTCCCGGGAGTTCAGTTTGTCGAGTCTCAGTGTGCGGGTGAGCACCTGGCGGAACGCCCGGGCATCGGACGGATTCTCCAGTCTGAACACGGTGAAATCCGGCTCTCCCTGCGCCTTCTGTCGACGACCCCCGTAGACCAGCTCGGCAAACTCCGCGGGCGTATAGCGGTACACCAGGCGCTCGCGCCGCGCCAGATGCTCGATCAACTGGGGCTGGGCCACCAGCCGGTCATCCGCCAGGCGGTAGTCCTCCACCACCAGCGGGCCCTGGTAGGCGAAGTATTCATAGTCGTGCCCCACGCCCTTGCCAACACATCCCAGCACCACGGTGCCGCTTTGTGGCAGGCTCACTTCCAGGAGAATGAAAGCGCTGTTGTTGGGGAAGTAGAAACGACGGGTCTTGTCGAACTCGTGCGCGCCGAAATCCATGCGCCGCCTGTCGATGATCAGCAGAAACTGCAGGGCGTTGATCAGACTGGTCTTGCCCGTGTTGTTGGGGGCGATCAACGATACCGAGTCATCCAGAGGCAGTTCCGCGCGCTGATAGCCGGCGCTGCCGAGCAGGACGAGACGTTGAAAACCGAACTGCATCATGCCCCGTCTCCGTCATGCAGGACATCGGCACGCGCCTGTTCCTGCTGGTGATCGGCCAGCGCCTCGAAATGATCCAGATAGCGGCACACGGCCGGCAACAGCCGCCAGTGACCGGCTTCCCGCCGGGCGAACCCGAAGCGGACTGCGGTATCCAGCAGACTTCCGAGGCCCTCCCGGTCCAGGTCTTCGGCCTCCAGCAGACTCTGATGCTGTTCCATCAGCTGCTGCAGAAACGGGGAGTCGAGCCGCCACTCGTCAAAGCGCAGCAATGCCTTGCCCGCATCGGCCTGCGTGTCGAAAATCATCATGAACAGCAATGCCAGCTGGCGGGTGGTCTTGCTGGTGTTGCTGCTGGCGTCTCCGGTGTGGAACCAGGCAAAACCGCGCTCGTCCACGCGCAGCTCGTAGCCCAGCGCGCTGAACAGGGAACGGTAGGCCTCCAGGTTGTTCTCCAGTTCCACCCAGAGGGCGGGCTCCGACAGCCGGTTCAGGTGCCGGCCACTGTTGAACCAGCGGAACAGTTCCTCCAGTGAAGGCAGTTTTTCGAGGTCCACGGTCACCGAAGTCATGATGCAGCCGGTCCTTCCCCTTCCGCCGCAGGTTGCAGGCGGTGAGCATGATAGCGCACGCGAACCGTTTTCAGCTCCGTGCGGGTTGATTCATCGTGCAACTGCGCCGACCACTGTTCGTCGCGCACCAGCTCATGATACAACCTCAACACAACGGCATCCGGCAGCCGGGGGTATTGGCTCTGCAACCAGTGCAGCAGATTGTCGACCGGCAGGGCGCTGCGAAGCGCCTTCTTCAGTGCCAGTTCATCCACCCACTCGGTCAGTGGCAGCGAACCGGCACTGGCTTCCTCCGGGAAATCGTACCGGACCGGTTCAAAGTCCCGCGCCTCGGCCATGATGCTTTTGACGTCATCACCGGCACTCACCCGCCGCTGGCGGCTGCTCAGCCAGAGCGGCAACGTGGACTCAAGACCCGGGCTGCGCAGCGCCCGTCGCAGACCCTGTTTGCGAACCCGGCCCAACAGTGCGCTGACCGCCGTCGTCAGTTGATTGTGCTGGCGTGCCTCCTCGCGCAGTGGCAGCAGCGTCTCGGCGCACTGCTGTGCCACCAGCCGCCCCGTGCGGCGCAGCTCCTTGGCCTGATAGGCCACCTGGCGCAGTTGCAGGCGATGCGTGTAGAGGGCACCGCGCACGGAGAGCTGTTCCGTGGCCTGGTCGAGTGCCCGTTCCGCCGCTTCCAGGTGTGGATAGAAGGTGCCGCCCAGACCGCTGTCCATCATTTCGTTCATCGGCTCGACATGTTGATCGTATGCCTCCAGGACGGCGCGGTAGCGTTTGCCAAGCGGCATGGCCGCATCGCTGGCCTTGGCCTGCTCGGCCAGTTCCATGATGGCATGCCGGTCCTGGTCCAGTTGCTGGCTGATCTGACGGAACAGCTCCGACAACTGCGTGGCGGCCCGGCGCAGCCGGTCGTTGTCCTGCTCTTCCAGTCCCTGCTGCAGGGCTTCAGTGGCGGTGCGGATCGCCTCCACCCGGGCCTTGAGCACCGAGGACAGTCCCAGTTCGTGCTCACGCGTCAGGCCGCGCGCAAACTCCAGTACCAGGGGGTTCAGTTGCAGACTGTTGCTGCGACTCAGCCATTGCAGCACATCCGCGTTGCAGAGGCTGCGCAACTGGGCAGCCTTTTCCTGCTCATCCGCCTGTGGAGAGAACCGCCCGATCAGCGCCATGACCTGCTCTTCTTCGAAGGAAGGCAGATTACGCGAGTGACGGGTCAGGTGCTCGACCAGATTCCAGTGTCGATGCAGCTGAAACAATAGTGATCTGGGTGTGGCCATAGTGTGTGTTCTGGTTCAGTGCTCTTGATAGACAGCGATCAGGCTCGCAAGACTCTGAGGGATTACTGACTCTGAATCCAGTTGCTTACAGACTCGATCAGGAATCCTCGGAGCTATCCCCACATATTCCACGGACCAGTCCGCGAATCGCTTGTGTGTGGCCAGGAATCTGGCGGACCCTGCCTTGAGGGCCTTAACCGACCCGGGCAGCCTGTCGGCACTTCGTTTACACGAACCGAAACGGATTATCCGTTGATCTCCGTTCAATGCCACCAGATCGACTTCAACATCCGAACGATCCCAGTATCCGGCTACCCGATCGGTGAGCGAGAAATCGCCAAATCCCAGACGACTGTGCTCTTCATAGATCTGCGCAACAAGATCCTCCAGCGCATATCCCTCCACCACACAAAGTCGCTCATCTGCCTGCCGGACCAGTTCACCCATCGGGCGGAAAGCCGACGCGGAGACAGGCTTCTGCAGCGCCCCCAACCATGCTCGCAAAAAGTTGTCCTTGATGTAATAACGTCCCGACCGCGCCCTGGGCCTGGCGAATACTGGCAGACGTCGTTCAATCATCTGATAGCGTTCCGCCAGAATTTTCAGGTATCCCCCCACCTGCTTTACTTCTCCCGGGCCGGAAATTTTCTCCATCGCAGCCTCGATCTCGGCATTGTTGCAACCAGGATGGGTAGCCAGATACTGCAATACCATGTCATAACGGCCACGCAACTCCCGCAGAAACCAGTTATCCGCCTCGTTCCGCAAAGGCGATGAACTGGCGAAGAACAGTCGCTCCAGCAGTTCCTCGCGAGAAGCGCTCAAGACCCCCTGTTCGTAGGCGTCGCGATAGAATTTGGGCACCCCTTCAAACAGATTCCACAGAAACAGCAACCGTTCCGGCTGGGTATCGGCATGCGATTCCAGGATTTCCAGTACGGACCGGATATCCAGATGCGAAAGCTCTATGGTATCCGTGGTCCGGTTGAACAACGGAGCATCCCGGTTCTCGAGTAACGCCGTCATCTCCGCATGCAGTGACCCGAGTACGATCAATCCACCAGTGATATCGCGCCCCACCGCTGCCAACTGGTCAACGACTGCCTGCAGGTACGAGCAGAAATCACTGATCTGCTTGCGGTGGAAGTACTGGAACTCATCCAGCGCGATCACATATCCCTGGCGCACCAGATTGCCAATGAGAGCGGCCAGATTCGCCAGGCTGGACACCCGCTCCTCCAGGCCGAACGTCTCCAGATAGCCGTTACACGCGGCCACCACACCCACTGCATCGGAATCAGGAATCTGGATATACAGCGTCTTTTCCTGGCCACGGGCGCTCAGCGCCTGCTGGATGAGCGCCGTCTTGCCGATTCGCCTTCGCCCGGAAATCTGCAGGAAAAACCAGCGTTTGCGCGCCAGAATACGCGTCATCTGTTCCAGTTCGAGATGACGGCCATAGAACCGCCATTCATAGCCTGCAGCCATCGGAGCCACCTAATATAAAAACTTTTACCTTAGCTGATTATTTCATTTATCCCATTGTTTTAAAAGAGCAAATATTTTACGCGGACTGCTAACGCTCCGTCTCAAAGGAGGGCTGTATCACGCCGCCCCTTATCAAGGCCACTTCCAGCAATCGGGGGAGCTCGATCACCTCCTCCAGCGAGTACACAGCAACATACGTCCGAATAGGCGGCATTGCATGCTGATCGTGGATCCCGCCACGGGTGCCATGTGCCACCTGCCGCCCCGTGTGGACATCACACTGGATCCGGCCATGGCCGGCGCTGAGCAGGACACTCTGACGATCACGACCATCGACTCGCTGACGCCGGAGCAGCGTGAGGCGGTTCCCTGCTGATGTCCCACACATCATCCCCGAACCCCTGCAACCACCACGTCAGCTGCTCACTATCCACCACCGTCGCTGTGATCTCATAGTCCGTCTTCCCCGGTTGACCAGCCCGAGAGGCTCTGGGATTATTCAAAGTCAACCCGATTGCCTGCCGTACCCACCGGAGAACGTCCCATGCCCCGATTGCCCTTGTTTTTTCTGTTATTTGCTGTGCTGTTGCCAGTGCCACTGCAGGCGCAGCCACGACCACTGGACCAGGCCCTGGCTGATGAGTCCGTGCAACAGGGGCTGGCACGTATTGATGATACGGCACAGCTGTCAGCCCGCACGCTGGTGCACATTGGCGGTATCATCTCGCCCTCCGGGCAGGAACATGAGCGCGCCGCCGCCGTAGCGCAGATAATGCGCGAAATCGGACTGAGCGATGTCGAGGTCACGGCCGCGCCCAATGCGGTCGGCCGTATTCCCGGACGCTCCGGGCAGGCGCTGGTATTTGTTTCCACCCTGGACGACCTGGCCACCGTGGCCGAGCATCAGCGCGCAGCGGACGGCCCACCGGTCATTGATGGCGAGCGGGTGGTCGGGCCGGGCACCAACACCTCGCTCACCACCGTCGCCATGTTGTCAGCCGCGCGCGCTTTACTGGAGCAGGGACTGACACCCGAACATGACCTGGTATTCGCCGCTGTCGCTGAGGAAGAGACCGGACTGCAGGGCATGAAGGCTCTCTATGCGGACTATCGCGAGCGCGCTTTTGCCTTTGTCGACATCCTGGGTGAAGGCAGTGGCATCAGCTACGGCGCGCTCGGCATCCACTGGTGGCGCGTGCATGCCGAGGGGCCGGCCGGGCACACACTCAATGGCGGCCTGCCCAACGTGAACCAGGGCATTGGTCGCGCCGTTGATCGCATCCTGCAGATTGAGGATCCGCAGCTCTACGACGATCGCCGCACCCGCCTCAACGTGGCCATGCTCAGCAGCGGCGCCGTGTTCAATCACAAGCCGGAGAGTGGCTGGTTCTCGCTGGATGTACGTTCGCTGGATCCCGAGCATATCGAGTCAATGGAGCAGCAGGTGCGGCAGATTCTGGCGGATGTAACCGACGAGCTGGGCATCCGCTTTCGCATGGAGCCGTTTTCCATGATGCCACCCGGGCAGATCGAAGGCGCGCGTGACAGCGATCTGGTGCAGACTTCACTGGCGATTTCTGACTACCTGGGCAGCAGCCCGGCGCTGTCCGACGCCGGCTCCGCCAACCTCAACGTGGCCATTGCCGAGGGCACGCCAGCGATCGGTATTTCCAGTGAGCGTGGTGGCCAGCGTGGCTTTGCCGATGAGTGGGCCAGCATTGAGGTGATGCAGCGCACCGCCAGGAATGTGTTTCTGACTGCGGTAACGATGGGTGGGGCGCGCTGATGCGCGATACGTGATCGAGTGACCACACAAGTGGCGCGGTTCCAACCGAGGCCAGACGCAGGGTTGGCGCGGCTCCGGCTACTGCTGGAACTCGGCAAATGGGGAGGTTATAGTGCCTGTACTTGCAGGAACATGGGCACCGGGGCAGATCATGGCTGATATCTCCAATGCGGATCAAAACGGACGTTCGTTTTACCAACGGGCTTATGAACAGGCGGACAGCCACCCGGAATCGTTCTGGATGGAGCAGTCCACTCGAATCCAGTGGTTCAAACCTCCTCAAAAGGCACTCACTCCCAATGAACATGGTGGTCACGACTGGTATGCCGACGCCGAATTGAACACTGCCTGGTTGGCTCTGGATGCTCAGGTCGCTGCGGGTCGGGGTGACCAGACGGCCCTGATTTACGACTCCCCTGTTACGCAAAGTCAGCAGAATATTTCTTTCTCGCAGTTGACCCAAAGGGTGTCGAAACTGGCCGGTGCATTGGCCGGACTGGGTGTGCAGCGAGGCGATCGTGTGGTGATCTACATGCCAATGGTTCCAGAAGCCGTTATTGGCATGTTGGCCTGTGCCCGCCTTGGTGCCATTCATTCCGTCGTCTTTGGTGGTTTTGCGGCGCATGAATTGGCGCTTCGTATCGATGATGCCAGGCCCCGGGTGGTGCTCTCTGCTTCCTGTGGAATCGAAGTCGACCGCGTCATACCCTACAAGCCTTTGCTCGATAGCGCCCTGACAGCGGCCAGCCACCAGCCAGAAGCCTGCCTGATACTGCAACGGCCCCAGTCCACAGCCGAACTTCTGGAAGGCCGGGACCATGACTGGATGACGCTCGAATTGCGCTCTACCCCTGCCGATGCCGCACCCGTCAAGGCAACCGACCCACTCTATATTCTCTATACCTCTGGAACTACCGGAAAGCCCAAGGGTGTGGTTCGGGACAATGGCGGCCACGCCATAGCCATGCATTACAGTATGGAAGTGGTTTATGGCATGAGGCCGGGTGAAGTGTTCTGGGCTGCATCTGATGTTGGCTGGGTGGTTGGTCATTCCTATATTGTCTATGGCCCCCTGATATACGGTTGTACTTCGGTTCTCTACGAAGGCAAGCCGGTGAAAACACCCGATGCCGGGGCTTTCTGGCGAGTCGTCAGCGAACACAGAGTAACGGCTCTGTTTACAGCGCCAACGGCGTTCCGTGCGGTCAAGAAAGAGGACCCGGACGGTGAGCAAATGGCAAAATACGATCTGGGCTGTTTAAAACGACTGTTTCTGGCCGGTGAGCGCCTCGACCCACCCACCTATCATTGGTTAAAGGAACAGACCGGCTTGCCGGTACTGGATCACTGGTGGCAGACAGAGACGGGCTGGGCCATTGCGTGTAATCCCGTAGGTCTTGAGGTGATGACAGAAAAGCCCGGCTCTGCCACTGTGCCAACCCCCGGCTTTCACGTCAGCGTGCTCGATCCCGACGGGCAGCCTTGTGCACCGGCTCAACAGGGCGCAGTGTGCATTCGGCAGCCTTTACCGCCCGGCTGTCTGCAGACTGTCTGGCAGGACGATCAGCGTTTTCTCACCTCTTATCTCTCAGCCTACCCGGGCTATTACCTGACTGGTGATGGAGGCTATTTCGATGAAGACGGCTTCCTCTTTGTCATGGGGCGTATTGATGACGTCATCAACGTCGCGGGTCATCGCTTGTCGACCGGGGAAATGGAAGAGATAGTAGCGTCTCATCCTGCAGTCGCAGAGTGCGCCGTCTTTGCGACAGACGACGACATCAAGGGGCAGGTGCCTCTGGGGCTGGTCGTACTGAAGGACGGTTGTGTGCAAGCTGAGCAGGCCGTATGTGAGGAACTGGTTGCCCTGGTAAGGGAGCAGATTGGCGCCGTGGCCTGTTTCAATCAGGCCCGGGTAGTCTCTCGCTTGCCAAAGACACGCTCCGGCAAGATATTGCGTAGAACGCTTCGCCAACTGGCGAATGGCGAAGAATACAAAGTACCATCGACTATCGATGACCCGGCCGTTGTGGATGAACTGGCCGAGCGGTTGAATCAGTCAGTGTAATACAGGGCGCGGAACCATTCGCAGAGGGTTTCAATCCCTCTGATGACATCGGGAGCCAGTTCCCGCAACACCGCCTCATCACACGCGCCGCCGTTCCTGGCAAGGCGATCGAGCGTCGCTTGGCCGTCGAAATTCACGTAGGCCAGACGGGCGGTAAGGCTCGTCCCGGGCATACCGAAAGCCGAACCAGGCAGAAGAGCCACGCCTGTTTCCTCCAGAAGGTGCTCGCACAATGCCGCGGAGGTTTCGATCCCTCTGGCCCTGAGTGCGTTCCTGTGCGCCTCGAAGTCGGGAAACAGATAGAACGCGCCGGCCGGGTCTTCGGTTTCGATACCTGCCTTGCGAAGAGAGGTGGCCACCCACTGCCCCAAAGCCTTGAGGAAGCGGCGGGAGTGATCCAGGAAAACCGGTACGTCGCCTTCCTGCCGAAAGGCCTGGACGGCGGCCCACTGGACGGGAGACGCCACGCAGCTGAATGTCTCGCTTGCCAGCGCCGCAAGTGCGTGGGCGATCGAGTGCGCGCCCGCGGGAAGCCCCATGATCCCGAGACGCCAGCCCCCGGCACCGGCCCATTTACTCAGGCCGGTGGTGACAAATGTCCCTTCCGGGTAAAACGAGGCGATGGAGACGTGGTTGCCTTCGTGATGCAGGTCACCATAGATTTCGTCACTCAGGACCCAGAGATTTTCCTTGCGGCAGACGTCAGCCAGCTCAGAAAGGCTTTCGCGCTCATAGGCGTGTCCGGTGGGATTCGAAGGGGTGTTCAGGACAAGCACCTTCGTTCCCGGACCGGCGGCCTGCGCGGCCTGTTCCAGCTCCCCGGGCTGAACCTGCCATCGATGCTCCCGGCGGGTCGAAATCCACTCCACCCGGCCCCCGGCGACCGCTGCTTGCGGCGCATAGGAAACCCACGAGGGAGCCGGAAGCAACAGCGTGGCCCGGCTCGCCAGTTGCAAAAGAAACATGAGCTCCTTGGATCCCGGGCCCACCAGAATACGCGAAGCCTCCCAGGACGCCCCGGTCTTGCGGGAGAGATAGGCGGCGGCCTCGCGGCGCAGCTCGGCCAGGCCCTGCACGGGAAGGTATTCCTTGCGATATGCGTGCTTTCTCAGTTCCTCGACCACGGAAACGGGAACGGGGAACGGCGACTGTCCAAAACCGAAGCGGTAGACGGTTCTTCCCTCGTTTTCGAGCTTCATCGACAGTTCGTTGATCTCCAGGGTAGCGGACGGCGGAATCATTGCGATCTCCGGCCGGATGAACGCTTGAAAGCGGTCCTCGGGAGGGGAATGCGCCATAGGTGTATCTCTTGGGAAAAGACCCTTGCAGAAGCGGGTGTAACGACTCAGCGGAATCTGTGTACTCAAACAGTGTAATCCCTCCGTACTTCCGCGGCTACAGGTTGACGATGGTTGAAACAGCCATTTACTCTTTACGCACTCGCCTGCGTCCCGAAACCGGTCAATAGCGCAATCAATAACAAAAGCAATGGTACGAACAACCATGACTGATCATGCCACTACAGATTCCCCGCGCAACCGGAAACTGGCCATTGCAGCCGGCCTTGCAGCCCTGCTCCTGGCAGCGATCGCCGGCTTCCTGATCTACTCCTCCGTGTGTCCCTGCGATCGCACACCCGGCGGCTTTCTGTTCGGTGACAGGGCCGAAGGTCCCGTACAGGACTGGAACTTTGCCAACGAGGTACCCCTGTGCCAGCTACAGATCTACGCGGGTATCCGCCCTCATTCCGTGAACCTCAATTGCATGTCCACTCCGGAAGGCGAACTCTACCTGAGCTGCTCGGTCTGTACCCGCAAATACTGGGCGGGCAAGGTAGAAACCAATGAGCGGGGTGTCATCCGCCTCAATGGCACGGTCTATCCCGTGGTATTGAACCGTGTGACGGATCCCGGGGAAATGGATCGGGCCTGGCGTGCCCGGGTGGAAAAACTGCAGGTCCATGGCGGTGGCCCCTACAACCCGGTTCCGGAACCCGACGCCAGTCGCCCCGAGCACTGGTGGACCTTCCACGTGGAATCCCGCGGCTACTGAACAGTCGTACCGTTCAACCCGACAACTCATGGAACCCTATTTCTCTACGTTCGGCGTCGGCCTCACCAGAATCTCGTTCACATCAACATGGGCAGGCTGCCGCAGCGCGTAGGTCACCGCCCCGGCAATGTCCTCCGGCCTCAGCGCATTGTCGGGGGATTCGTCGAAGAATGGCGTGTCCACCATGCCCGGCTCGATCAGCGTCACCCGGATGCCGCTGCCCCGCAGCTCTTCCCTCAATCCGTAGCCGATGGCCGATACGGCCCACTTCGTGGCACTGTACATGGAGCCCGGCAGGGTCGCACGGCCCGCGGCCGAGCCGGTGATCAGCACGTGGCCCCGGGACTTCCTGAGTTCCGGCAGGCACACCTGCAGGGTGATGCCGACACCCAGGATATTGGTGAGGATCATGTCCTTCCAGATATCAGGGTCCGCACCACTGAAGCCTCCCGGCTCCCCGCCGCGCCCGGCATTGGCGAATACCGCATCGATACGGCCAAAGGCCTTCACGGCCTCATCCACCATGGCCTTCTGCTCCGCGACCTGTTGCACATCGCAGGCCACCGTCAGCACCTTCTCGGCGCCGCCCAGCTCCTCTTGCAGCTTCTTGAGCCTGTCCGCGGAGCGGGCCGCCAGGACCAGCCGGTACCCGGCGTCGGCCGCCGCCCGGGCGGTGGCCGCGCCAATGCCCGAGGACGCGCCCGTGATGACCAGAACCGGACTTTCGTTGTCACTCATCTGTGTACTCCTGTCTGTTCATGAACATGCAATGTACCAGAATGAAGCGGGCTGTTGTCTGCAATACATCGGGCAGGCACCAGGTTCAAGAACCAGGCGCCTGATGCTGATAACATGCTGGATAATCTTGTCAGTAATGGTTGGATAATGGAATGAAACGACTCGTTTGGCTGCTCTGCGTCCTGTTCAGTTCGAAAGCGCTGTCCGCGGACGAGGTGGAAATTCCCTTGCTGGCTGAAACCGCCCAGGTCCATGCCGTGGTCGGTGGCGCTCTTGAACTCGACCAGAACGGCCAGAGCACGCTTGGCGACGACCTGTGCAACCGGCTGGAGTTGTCCGATCTGGGCGTGGCGCCCGAGGACGATCAACTGGCTGTCAGCATGGCATTGACCGCAACGACCGGGGTCCGCGTGCTCGGTGCCTGCCGGGGGCCGGCACCATGGCAGGGCCGACTCGCATTGAGACTGACGCCCCGGGTGATGGCATCGGGACTGGCCATTGAGTTTGTGCCTGATTCGATCGAATTGTTCCGTCCGGATGGCAGCCCCGGTGTGTTAAGCGTACCGGCCCGGGTCCTTGCCGATGCGCTGGTGGTACCGCGCATGAACAGCGTTCGAATTGACCTGGCCGAGCCACTGAATGCCCTTGACGAGATGATCGAGCAATTGCTGGGCCCGAGGCATACGGGTGAGCCGTCCCTGGTTGAGCGCACCCGTATTACCCGCCTCAATACCGAAGAAACCGGCATCAGGGCCGGGTTGGCTTTCGAGGTTCGCACTCTTGACGAGGCCAATCAGGTGCCCGAGCCAGCTCTTGACGCCGCCGAGACGGCTCAATGGCAGACGATCGAGGATGAGCTGGACGGCTTCCTGACCACGATCATCTCGACCCTGGCCCGCTCAACCGAGTCCCATGACCTGCGAACGGAATTGCTCGCCACGCTGCTGGACGCCCGATACGCGATTGCCGAGGCGCTGACGCTCGATGATCCCGGTTCCGACCCGGTTCGCGAACTTTTCCTGGTCACCTGGGAGCGGCTGCGGCCCCTGATGAGCGAACTGGAAAGCCTGGAGACCCCGGGTCTGGACGTGGATTTCAGGTTGGCTGCCTTCATGGCCGGTGGTGATGCGCTGCGGGCACTCGACGCCCTGGGGCCTGACTATGGTCTGGAAATCACTCGTGACGGGCTGCGCCGGCTTGCCCGCCTGCTGCTGGCCGATGCGGCGCCATCGACTTTCACCCCGTTGCCACTGGAAGTGGATCCGGAATTTCGCGCCCTGTTTGGACTGGATGCCAACATCGAGTCCGTGAACACCTCAACGGAAGTGATGCGACACATCGCCGGTGGTGTTCGCCGGGCGGGCTCCTGGCTGTTGCCGGCCGCCCAGGCCAGCAGCAACTCCCCGG
>JBNJGU010000059.1:0-13843 GCA_051747985.1 Pseudomonadota bacterium
GGACTTTGCCACGGAGCATCAGCCGCTGACAACGGACGAGATGGAAAGTGGTCTGGTCCAGGATGGTCGGGTGGCTGTCCGCAATATCCGTTTTGCCTTCGATAGTGATGAAATCCTGCCCGAATCGACCGACGCGCTCCAGACCATTGCGGATCTGATGCGGGAGCAGCCGGAACTGCGTTTGCTGGTGGTCGGGCATACCGACAGCGTGGGTGATTTCGATTACAACCTGCGTCTTTCCATGGAGCGCGCGACCGCCGTGGTGGAGCATCTGGATGGCGAGCTGGGTATTGACAGGGACCGCCTGCAGTCGGCCGGAGCAGGCATGATGGCCCCGGTGACGACCAATCGGACGGAAGAGGGGCGTACCGAGAACCGGCGGGTCGAGCTGGTCGAGCTGGGTAGTTGAACCGATTCATGTCATTGCTGTTCTCCGTCGACAAAGGGGAGGACGAGGGCCGGTTCGAGCGGTGGAAACGCCTTTCCCTGCTGATCATTCTGTTGCTGGGCGTCGGCGTCCTGGTCCTGAGCTGGTGGATGGGCGGCGCCGGTGACAGCTTCATTGCCTACATGTATCCGGTCTGCGCTGCGTTGATGACCGTACTGGCCGTCCTGCTTGTCGCCACGCGTCTGTCACTGACCCTGCTGACCAGAGCCGCTTTCGTGTTGGCGGTGGGGTTGGTGCTGGCCAGGCTGGCCTGGCACTATCACTTCTCCGGTCCCATTGAAGATACTCTGTTGCCACTGGTGGGTGGGCATTACTGGGCCGTGGCCGTCATCATGGTGGCCAGTTTCGTCTTCTTTGATCGTTATCAGGGATTGGCGATCGGCACTGCGATTCTGCTGGTGGCGGGCCTGATCGCGCTGTCCGGCCTGGGGCCGGAGTGGAGGCGTGGTGTCGTATCGGACCGTGAACTGGTTTTCCTGTTGCGTGTCCATCTTTTCCTGATCATGCTGTTGGCGCTGTCCAGCATCACGTCCATTGCCCAGGTGAGTCGGCAGCGGGCCCTGATCCGCGCCGACATGCTGGAAGGCTGGGCGAACACGGATGCACTGACCGGTCTGCCCAACCGCCGGGCCGCCGACCGCGCGCTTCGGGCCCGTCTCGCCGAGGCAATGCGCCATGGTCGGCCGCTGGCGGTCATCATGCTGGACGTGGACCATTTCAAGGCGATCAATGATGCGCAGGGACATCTCAAGGGCGATGAAGTGCTCAGGGCATTGGGCGTGCGCGTCAGGCAATGTCTGCGGGAGACGGATATGCTGGCCCGCTGGGGCGGCGAAGAATTCCTGATCGTGGCACCGGAAACCGATGCCGACAGTGCCCGAAAGCTGGCCGAGCGATGCCTGGAGGCAGTGACCGGTTCTCCGGTGGCCGATACGGCGCTGTCGGCCACTTTCGGTGTCACCGGTGTGAAGGCGGGTGATGATGTTGAATCCCTGGTCGGACGGGCCGACGCCGCGTTGTACGATGGCAAGAACGCCGGTCGTAACAGGGTGGTGGTTCAATAGCGTTGTTGCTACAGCGCGCTGGCCCATTCGATCATCGGCGCGGGATAGACACCCAGCACCATGATCAGCACGGCCAGTACCAGCAATATCGCCGTGCTCGCTCGATGACTGTTGTCCGGACTGTCCTCCATGGGGGCCGGACTGTGGTCTGATACTGGCAGGTACAGCGCGACCATGACCCGCAGGTAGTAGAACAGGGCGATGGCACTGCCCAGCACGATACCACCGGCCAGCCACCACTGCCCGGCCTCCACGGCCAGGGCGATGACGTAGAACTTGCCGATGAAACCGGCCGTCGGTGGTATGCCGGCCAGTGACAGCAGACCCAGGGTCAGGACGCCGGCCAGCCAGGGCCGCCGCCAGAACAGTCCACGATAGCCGGCCAGGTCAGCGCGGTCTTCGCCATCGGAGGGGCTGGCGAACACCGTGACCACGCCGAATACGGCCAGGGTGGTCACCACATACGTGAGCAGGTAGACGCCAGTGGCTTCCACGGCCAGTTCATTGGCCACTACCAGGGCCACCAGCAGGTAGCCGAAGTGGGCGATGGAGGAGTAGCCCAGCAGGCGCTTGAGGTTGTCCTGGAAAAGCGCCAGCAGGTTGCCGCCCAGCATACTGAGCAGGGCCAGGGTGATCAGTACCGGTTGCAGCCAGTCGCCATGGAACAGCGGCGCGGCCAGTACCACCCGCAGCAGTATCACGAATACGGCCAGCTTGCTCACCGTCGCCAGGAACATCGCCGTTGGTGCCGGGCCGCCCTGGTAGACATCCGGCGTCCACAGATGGAAGGGTACCAGCGACAGCTTGAAGGCCAGCCCGACAATCATCAACGCGGCACCGGCCAGCACCCAGGCATCGCGGCTGCCAGCCAGTTCCGCCGCCAGCGCCGCCAGTTCCAGCTCGCCAGTGCGGGCGTACAGCAGGGCCATGCCGAACAGCAGAAACGCGGTCGCTGCTGCAGACAGCACCAGGTACTTGATGCCGGCCTCCAGGGAAGTGGACTCGCGGAAACGATAGGCCAGCATGCCGTAGAGCGGCATCGACAGCAGTTCCACCCCCAGGAACAGCGTGGCCAGGTGGCGGGCGCTGACCAGGGTCATGGCGCCGGCCACGGCACAGAGAAGCAGCAGATAGAACTCTTCGCGGGCTCCTTCGTGACCCTCCAGGTACGGGTGGGCCAGAAGAGTGATGACCAGCGTCGATAGCAGAATCAGTGTGAAGGAGAAAAGACCCAGGCCGTCCACCACCAGCAGTGGTGTTTCAATATCGCCCAGGCCGGCCACCATGGGCAGGAACAGCAGCGCCAGTATCAGACCCAGGCCCGTGGTCAGCGCGGTGGCCGCATGATGACGCCGCCAGGCAATGCCCAGCATCACGGTGACGGCGGCGGCGCCGATCAGGATCAGCGGTGTCAGTGCGACAAGGTGCTCCAGGGTCAGCATCACTCAGCCTCCGCGGTGAACAACAGTTCCAGGCGATCCGCCAGCGGTGCGGTGGTATCCAGCAGCGGCTGTGGATACAGGCCGAACAGGATGACCAGTACCAGCAATGCCAGCAGTGTGCCGTATTCGCGACGGTCGGGACCCGGCAGTAAAACCTCGCTCTGCACCGGACCGTAGTTGACGCGCTGCATCAGCAGCAGCGAGTAGATGGCCGCCAATACCAGGCCGGTGCAGGCGATGACCACCACCACCGGCGCCACCGGGAAGGCACCGAACAGCACCATGAACTCACCCACGAAGTTGGCTGTGCCGGGCATGCCCAGGGACGCGGCGACAAAGGCCAGGAAAAATACCGGCAGCACCGGCAACCGGCTCCACAGACCGCCCATGTCCCGCATGTCCAGGGAGTGCACCCGTTCGCGCACCTGACCGCTGAGCATGAACAGCGCGGCCGAGGAGAAGGCATGCGCCACCATCACCACGACAGCGCCCTGCAGCGCGAGCGCGGTGCCGGCATAGAGCGCGATCAGCACGAAGCCCATGTGGGAGATGCTGGTGTAGGCGATCAGGCGCTTCATGTCGTGTTGCCCGCAGGCCAATACCGCGCCATAGATGATACCGGCCAGCCCCAGTGCCATCGCCACCGGCGCAAAGACCTGCGAGGCCTCGGGGAACAGCGGCAGCGCGAACCGCAGCAGGCCATAGGCCGCCGTCTTGAGCAGGATGCCGGCCAGCAGCACGCTGCCTGCGGTGGGCGCCTGGGCATGGGCATCGGGCAGCCATCCGTGCAACGGCGGTACCGGCAACTTGACCGCGAACGCAATGAAGAAGCCCAGCATCAGGGGCATACGCAGCGCCTCGGGGACGTCAGCATTCAACAGGACTTCGTAATTGAACGAGTACACGCCGCTGCCGGACTGGTGGATGAACACCAGCGCCAGTATCGCGACCAGCATCAGCAGGCCGCTGGCCTGGGTATAGATGAAAAAACGCGTGGCGGCGCGGATCGGCGTCTTGCCTTCGGCGCCGGCGTGGCCCCACAGCGCCACCAGGAAGTACATGGGCACCAGCATCATTTCCCAGAACAGGAAGAACAGGAACAGGTCCAGCGCCAGGAACACGCCCATGACGCCGCCCAGCACCCAGAGCAGGTTGAAGTGGAAGAAACCCACCCGCTCCGTGACATCCGTCCAGGAACACAGTACCGCCAGCATGCCCAGCAGGGCGGTCAGCGTGACCATCACCACGGACAGACCATCCAGCGCCAGATGCACCTCGATACCGAAGCGCGGAATCCAGGCCGCACGCCATTCTGTCAGCCAGCGGCCCTGGCCGACGTCTCCGTGCCACCATAGTGCCAGCCCGATCAGGAAAAGCAGGGTCATTGTGGCCAGTGCGATCCAGCGCGGCGCCTGTTCGTGCCAGCGTTCGACGAGCCAACACAGCACACCGGCGATGAGCGGCAGGACGATCAGCCAGACCAGGGTCATGCGCCACCTCCAAAGGCCGGAGCCAGGGCCAGGAACAGCAGGATGAGCGTGACACCCAGCACCATGATCACGGCATAGTGCCGCAGCTGTCCCGTCTGGCTACGCACCAGCCGCACATTGAGCCAGCGCGCCGCCACGGCCGACAGGCTCATGGTCTGGTCGAGCAGGTCATTGCGCAGCCAGCGCACCAGCGCCTGCCAGGGCCGGACGAACAGGCGGTCGAACAGCGCATCGAAGCCCCAGGCGTTATGCCACAGCATCCACAGCCGGGCGCCCATGCCGCGTTCGACCTGCCGTGCCAGCCAGGTCCGCTGGTAATGGAACAACCAGCCGGCCAGCGCCAGTCCGGCGATCACGGTGGCGCTGGCAATGATCGCCACCATGGTATGGCCGCCCTCGGCCGACTCGCCCGGATTGGGGGGCAGTACGCCGCCATGCAGGCCAGGGTAGAGCCAGGCGCCGATGGCGGTCGACAGCACGGCCAGCACCATCAGGGGCAGGTTGTGGGCCAGACCGGTACCGGCTTCGGCATGTCGAGCCCCATCGCTGTTCATGGGTCCGTGGAAGATGCCCAGTATCAATCGTACGGTGTACAGACAGGTCAGGGCGGCGCCCACCAGGCCCGCCAGCATCAGGCCGGGCTCGCCGGCGGCCAGTGCCTCCCAGAGAATCTCGTCCTTGCTGTAGTAGCCGGCGCTGACCAGCGGCAGGGCCACCAGCGCCGCGCCGCCGATCAGAAAGCCGCCCCAGGCCACCGGCAATGTCCTCCACAGGCCGCCAAGGCGCCGGATGTCCTGTTCATGATGGCAGCTGATGATCACCGCGCCGGCGGACAGGAACAGCAGGGCCTTGAAGAAGGCATGGGTCACCAGGTGGAAGACGGCGACATCGAAGGCACCCACTCCCAGGGCCAGGAACATATAGCCGATCTGGCTCATCGTGGAGAAAGCCAGCACCCGCTTGATGTCGGTCTGTGCCAGCGCGGCGAAGGCGGCCAGCAGCATGGAGGCGGCGCCGATCACGCCCACCAGGAACAGCACGTCGGGTGCCAGTGTGAAGATGCCGTGCAGACGGGCGATGAGGTAGACACCGGCGGTGACCATGGTGGCGGCGTGGATCAGCGCGGAGACGGGGGTGGGACCCGCCATGGCATCGGGCAGCCAGGTGTGCAAGGGTAACTGGGCCGACTTGCCCAGGGCTCCGCCCAGGATCAGCAGCGCCGCCAGGTTCACGGTGGCGCTGCCGGTTTCCCAGGTCTGCGGCGCCAGAGCCAGAATCTCGCTGATGTTCAGCGTGCCCAGTTCACTGAACAGCAGGAACAGTCCCAGGGCGAGGAACACATCACCGATGCGCGTGACCAGGAACGCCTTGAAGGCCGCCTGGCCGTTGGCCGCGTTCTGGAAGTAGTAGCCGATCAGCAGGTAACTGCACAGGCCGACGCCTTCCCAGCCCAGGTACAGTAGCAACAGGTTGTCCGCCATCACCAGCAGCAGCATGCTGAACACAAAGAGATTCATGTAGGCATAGAACCGCGTGATGCCTTCCTCGCCGCGCATGTACCAGGCCGCGAACAGGTGGATCAGGAAACCGACGCCGGTGATCACCGCCATCATGGTCAGGGACAGACCGTCCAGCACCAGGCTCATGGCCGGTTGGAAATCGCCCACGCGGATCCAGGTCCACAGGTGCACCGTGCGCGGAGTGCCGTCGCCGCTGGCGAAACCAGCGATCAGCCAGGCGGTGGCCAGGGCCGCCAGACCGACGCTGGTCACGCCGACCCGGGCGCTGCCACGTTCACCCAGCGCGCCGCCCGAAAAAGCCAGGATCACTGTGCCGGCCAGTGGCAGTGCAAAGCTCAGTATGACCAGTAGTGTGGTGAGTGAATCCATCATCATCCCTGCATCCTGCTTGCGGCATCCAGATCAAGACTGCGGAAGCGGTGGTGGAGCTGGATCATCAGCGCCAGGCCCACCGCGGCTTCGGCGGCCGCCAGGGTGATCACCAGCAGGAACATGGCCTGTCCCTCCGGTTGACCCCAGGCGGTGGCGCCGACAATGAAGGCCAGGGCGGCGGCATTGAGCATCACTTCCAGGCTCATCAACACGAACAGCATGTTGCGCCGGAACATCAGTCCCGCCAGCCCCAGCGTGAACAGGATGGCCGCCAGTATCAGGCCATGCTCAACGGGCACACCGTTCATTGTCGCCCTCCTTTACCGGCTTCGTCATCCGGCGTACGTTCCAGTCGTCCCACATGCGAGGCGGTGACCAGGGCGGCCAACAGCAGGAAGGCGGCCAGTTCAACCGCCATCAGCCAGGGGCCGAACAGCATGCTGCCGACCGCCGTGGCGGTGATCAGTTCGCCGCTGATCACTTCGCCGGCCTCCCCGCGCAACACGGTGGAGAGCAGAACGAGCAGCAGCAGGGCGGCCAGCAGGGACGGCCCGATCCAGATGCGCGGCTGCAGCCAGATCCGTTCCTGCTCGGCGGCCTCGCCCCCCAGTTGCAGCATCATGATCACGAAAACGAACAGCACCATGATGGCGCCAGCGTAGACGATGATCTCCAGCGCGCCGGCGAAGGGTGCGCCCAGCGCGAAGAACACCATGGCCACGGCGAGCAGCGAGACGATCAGGTACAGTACCGCGTGCACGGGGCTGAAGCTGGTCACCACCCGGAGGGTCGCCAGTACAGCGACCAGGGCGCTGACATAGAAGGCGATTTCCATAAACGAATTCCCGTCTGTTGTTGTCCGTTCTTCCATTCCGCCCGGTCAGGGCAGCAGTGTGCGTACGTCCTTCGGTTCATCCTCGTTCCGTGCCTGGCCCTTGTCCTTGCCGCCGATGGCCATGCCGGCCACCTTGTAGAAATGGTAGTCATGGTCCTTGCCGGGGCCATCGATCAACAGGTCCTCTTTTTCATAGACCAGCTGCTGGCGATCGTACTCCGCCATCTCGAAATCGGGTGTCAACTGGATCGCCGAGGTCGGGCACGCTTCCTCGCACATGCCACAGAAAATGCAGCGCGAGAAATTGATCCGGAAAAACTCGGGGTACCAGCGTCCGTCTTCCTGCTCGCCTTTCTGCAGCGAAATGCAGGCGACGGGGCAGGCCACGGCGCACAGGTTACAGGCGACACAGCGCTCCTCGCCGTCCGGGTCCCGCGTCAACACGATGCGGCCCCGGTAGCGGGGTGGCAGAGGGACCGGCTCTTCGGGATAGTTCAGCGTCTCGCGCTTGCGAAAACCGTGCATGAACACGATGCCCATGGTGCGCAGCTGGGACCAGATGTCTTTCAACCAGAGGCCTTTCAAAAACGATGTCAGCATGCGTTGTCTCCTCTCAGCCTTCCGGGGCGACCAGTAAAAGGATGGCGCCGGTCGCCAGGAGGTTGATCAGTGTCAGCGGCAGGCAGATCTTCCATCCGAAAGTCATGACGCGGTCATAACGCGGTCTCGGCAGTGAGGCTCTCAGCAACACGAACAGCATCAGGAACAGGCCGGTCTTGAGCGCGAACCAGACGACGGGCGGCAGCAGCGGCCCGTGCCAGCCACCGAAGAACAGGGTCACGATCAACGCCGAGACCAGCACCATACCGACGTACTCGCCGATGAAGAACATGCCGAACTTCATGCTGGAATACTCAATGTGATAGCCGTCCGCCAACTCCTGTTCGGCCTCCGGCTGATCGAAGGGGTGGCGGTGGGTTACCGCGATCCCGGCGATCAGGAAGGTGCAGAAACCCAGGAACTGCGGAATCACATACCACAGTCCCTCCTGTCCCGCGACGATGTCGCGCATGTTGAAGGAACCGGCCATGGCCACCACGCCCATCAGTGACAGTCCCATGAACACTTCATAGGACAGGGTCTGGGCCGAGGCACGCAGGGCGCCAACCAGGGCATATTTATTGCCGCTGGACCAGCCGCCGAACAGCACCGCGTAGACATTGATGCCGGCCATGGCGAGAAAGAACAGCAGGCCGATGTGCATATCCGCCACCCCCCAGCCGGGCGTGAAGGGGATGATGAGGAACGAGAGTAGCAGCGACGTCATGGCGATGACGGGCGCCAGGACGAACAGCAGGCGGTCGGAGAACGGCGGTACCCAGTCCTCCTTGAAGAAGATCTTGATCATGTCGGCGATCAGCTGCAGGCTGCCGAAAGGACCGACGCGGTTGGGGCCGTAGCGGTCCTGCCACAGTCCCAGCAGGCGGCGCTCCACCACGGTCATGGCCGCGCCCAGCAACACCACCACCAGCAGGATCACCAGGGCCTGGAACATCGCGAACAGAATGGCGCCGAGTTCCGGAGACAGCCAGCTCATGGGTGCACCTCCCCGGGCTGCCGGGCCCGCGGTTGGGCCTGTCCTGACGCGGGTGCCAGGCTCGCCTCTGATCCCTGTATGCCGGGGAGAGCCGTGCCGGCGGGTATACCCAGCAGGCCGTCGGGCCAGTGCGGGTCCAGTTGCACGGCAAGGGTCAGCGTGTCACCGTCCAGGGTTACCGTGACAGGGTCGGTGTCAGTGATGCCAAGCCGTTCGGCATCGCCAGTGGACAGTGTCAGCCGGACCTCACCGGCGCGCTCCCGGATGGGTTGCGACCGGGCCGAGGTTTCCTCGCCGCCGAACAGGGTGGGCAGTACCACGATCCGCCACTGGTTCCGGTCGGCGGTGAAGGCTTCCGGAATGTTCGTCGAGTAAGTGTCACCCGGCTTTGTGGTATCGCCTGGTGCTGGCGTCAGCAGTCGCACACCGGGATCGCCACCACTCAGGTGACCGCCCACCTCATCGGTGAACTTGTTCCATGCCTGGGGCGAATTCCAGCCCGGTGCCCAGGCGAAGGCCACCTGCTGGCGGGGGCGGTCGAAGCCGCTGTAGCCCTCCATGGAATAGGCGAAGGGGGTATCGGGATCCTGCGGAGAACGCCGTTCGCTGACATCCTGGTTGGCCCGCATGGCCGTGCGTCCACTGTACCGGTGCGGTTCACGGGCCAGCTTCAGCCCTTCCACCCGGAAATCCGCCCCGGGGGCCGCCTCGATGATGCTGGCGAGTGCGGGATACGACTCGGCGCAGTCCCGTGTCACGGCATCCAGCGTGATGTCCTCCACCGGTTGTTCCTGCCGGCTGGCCTGCAGGGCGTGCAGCCAGCGCCAGCTCTCGTGGATGCGGGTTTCCGGGCGCATGAGGCGGGGCTCGTAGACCTGGAAGAAACGTTGCGCACGGCCTTCCAGACTGACCAGGGTACCGTCGCCTTCGGCAAAGCTCGCCGCCGGCAGAGCCAGATCCGCCTGCCGCAGTGTCGGTGTCGTCTGATGGTCCAGTACCAGCAGGTGCTGTGCGGCCCGCAGCGCTTCGTCCACCCGCGCGGCGGGCAGGCGTTGATAGAGGTCGTTTTCCAGCACCACGAGCGTGTCGGCGCGCTGTGCCGTCAACTCGTCCAGCGCCCGCTCCAGTGACAGACCGCCCATCAGGCTTGCGCCGGTGCTGTTGGCCTCGCGCCGCACCAACAGCAGGCCGCCGTCTCGCTCGCGCCTGGCCAGTGCCCGTGCCACATTGCCGGCTGCTTCCAGGATGGCGGCGCTTTCCAGCGAGCCGCCGCTGACCACAAGGGGGCGGCGGGCCGCCAGCAGGACGTCGGCAATCTCCCGGGCCGCCTCCCGGAGGGCCGCGTCGAGATCCTCCACGGCGGGAGCGCTGTCATCGAGGAATGCGGCCACCGCGTAGCCCAGGCGGGCAATGTCATCGGGCGGCAGCGCCTGGCGCGATCGGGCGACGGCATCCAGACCGGTGGCGGCGGGCCAGGCGATGAACAGGGGGTGGTAGTTGTCCTGGCCGATGGTCTTGATGGCTTCGGCGTTCCAGTCGGGAATGCCGCGCTGCCCGGCCAGCTCGCGGTGCCGGCCCAGCGCGGCCTGACGCAGGGACAGTCCCAGCCGGGCGGCGCTCTGTATCGGATCCTCGCCCAGTATCAGGATGGCGTCATGCGCCTCGACCTCACGCAGGGTGGGAGTCTTCAGGCCGCAGTCGCGTTGCAGGCTGTTCATCAGGGTCAGGCATTCCAGTTCCCCGGCGGCGATGCCCGTGGAGAAGTTCTCCTCGCCGACCAGCCGGCGCAATTGGTGGTTGCTCTCCAGGCTGGCGCGGGGGGAGCCGATGCCGATGACCCGGCCGGCATCACGCAAAACACTACCGGCATGGGACAGAGCGTCTTCCACTTCGGCAATGACTGGCTCGCCGCCATCCCGGCCGCCCCGCAGCGGCTGAAGGGGCCGGTCGTCACGATTGACATAACCGTAGCCGAAGCGGCCACGGTCGCAGAGGAAATAGCCGTTCACCTCACCATGGAAACGGTTCTCGATGCGCCGGATTTCGCCGTAGCGTTCGCCCGGGCTGATGTTGCAGCCCACGGCGCACTGGTGGCAGATACCGGGGGCGAACTGCAGGTCCCATTTGCGGGTGTAATGATCGGAGTGGGTCTGGTCGGTGAACACCCCGGTGGGGCAGACCTCGGTCAGGTTGCCGGAGAATTCGCTCTGCAGTACGCCCTCCTGCTGGCGACCGAAGTAGATGTTGTCGCCGGCGCCGAAAGCTCCCAGGTCGTCGCCGCCGGCGTAGTCATTGTAGAAGCGCACGCAGCGGTAGCAGGTGATGCAGCGGTTCATCTCATGGGCGATGAACGGGCCCAGGTACTGGTTGCGGTGGGTGCGCTTGCGGAAACGATAGCGGCGCCGGTCGTGGCCGGTCATCACGGTCATGTCCTGCAGGTGGCAGTGTCCGCCTTCCTCGCATACCGGGCAGTCATGCGGGTGATGGATCATCAACCACTCGATGACGCTGGCCCGGAACCGCCGGGCCTCTTCGTCGTCGATGGAAATGCGGGTCTGGTCCTTCGCCGGTGTCATGCAGGACATCACCAGCATGCCCCGGGTGTCGTCCTCGTCCCGGTACTGGCGCACGGCGCACTGGCGGCAGGCGCCCACACTGCCCATGGCCGGGTGCCAGCAGAAGTAGGGAATGTCCAGCCCCAGCGACAGGCAGGCCTGGAGCAGGTTGTCGGCGCCATCCACCTCGTAGGTCCGGCCGTCCACGTGTATCGTCGCCATGACGCTACTCTCCTCCCACCGGTATCGGATCGGCATGGGCCGGCTGCGATGGCCGGGTCACACCCTGTTCGAATTCGTGCCGGAAGTAACGCAATGCGCTGCTCAGTGGCATCGCCGCGCCGGGCGCGTGGGCGCAGAAGGTCAGCCCAGGCCCGCAGTCGGCGGCCAGCTTGTCCAGCAGTTCCAGGTCACCCTCGGCGCCTTCTCCGCTCTCCAGTGCCTGGAGCAGGCGTACGGTCCAGGGTAGTCCGTCACGGCAGGGCGTGCACCAGCCGCAGGACTCGCGGGCGAAAAAAGTCTCCAGGTTGCGCATCAGCGATACCATGCTCTGGTCTTCGGTGACCAGGGTCAGCAGGCCGGTGCCCATGCGGCTGCCGGCCTTGCCGATGGTGTCGAAATCCAGTGCCAGCTCCAGATGCTCCGGCAGCAGGAAACCGGTACTGGCGCCGCCGGGCAGCCAGGCCTTGAGTTGTTTCCCGTCGCGCAGTCCGCCGGCCCGGTCCAGCAGTTCGGTGCCGGGCGTACCGATGGGCAGCTCCCAGAGACCGGTGTGCCGGGCCTGGCCGGAAACGCCGTACAGCTTGGTACCACCATCATTGCTCCGATCACCGGACAGGCCCTGATACCACTCCACACCGTTCAACAATACTGCTGGCACATTGCAGAGGGTCTCCACGTTATTGACCACGCTGGGCTTGCCCCAGGCGCCGGACTGGCCGGGGAAGGGGGGCTTGGCCCGAGGGTTGGCTCGGCCGCCTTCCAGGGCATTGATCAGAGCCGTTTCCTCGCCACAGATATAGCGACCGGCCCCGGTGTGCAGGGCGATATCAAAATCAAAACCGGTGCCAGCGACATCCTCACCCAGCAGGCCGGCCTGCCGGGCCTCTTCCAGCGCTTTTTCCAGGGAACGGGCCGCGTCCACGTATTCACCGCGCAGGAATATGTAACCGAAGCGCGAATTGTTGGCGTATGCGCCAAGTATCATTCCCTCGATGAGCAGGTGGGGCTGTTGCTCCATCAGCAGCCGGTCCTTGAAGGTGCCGGGTTCCATTTCGTCGGCATTGCAGATCAGGTAACCCCGCGGGACGTCGTCGCCGCGCATGGTCAGGCTCCACTTGACGCCGGCGGAAAAGCCGGCGCCGCCGCGTCCTCGGACGTTGGCTTCTTTCATGGTGGCGATGACATCGTCTGCGCTCTGCTGCCCCAGTACCTGGCGCACTGCCGCGTAACCGTCTTTTTCCTGGTATTCCTGCAGCCATACCGGCGAACCGTCATCGTTCAGACGCCAGGTCAGCGGATGGGTGTCCTTCTTGCGTTCGTCTGCATTCTGGCGCAACTGGCTGCGGTAGCGGAGGGTATCGATACGGCTCATGACCAGGCCTCCAGCAGTTCTTCCAGATCTTCCGGCTGTACCGGACCGAAAGTCTCGTCGTCGATCATCAGCACGGGCCCACGGTCGCAGCCGCCCAGGCAGCAGACTGGCAACAGGGTGAAGCGCCCGTCCTCCGTGGTCTGGCCGAATTCGATGCCGAGGTGGCGGAACAGTGCATCACGCAGTGACTCGTAGCCGGTCAGGAAGCATGAACTGCTGTCACAGAGCAGGATCACATGGCGCCCCACCGGCTGCCGGAAAATCAGGCTGTAGAACGTGGCCACGCCCTCCACGCTGGCCGGACCGATGCCCAGTGTATCGGCAATGGCCTGGATGGCGCCGTCCGGGACCCAGCCGTGGCGGCGTTGCACGATCTTCAGGGCCTCGATGCAGGCCGCCTGTGGCTGCTCGAAGTGCCCGCATTCGCGCAGAATGGCTTCCCGGTCCCCCGGGTGCAGCGTGAAGCCGTCCCCGTCGCTGGCGATTGTCTGTGTCGCTGTCGTCTCGTTCATCATCAGCGGTCCACGTCGGCCATTACAAAATCGATGCTGCCCAGATGGGCGATAAGATCCGGCAGGAAGCCGCCACGCATCACGGCGGGAATCTGTTGGAGATGCGGGAAACTCGGCGTCCGGATCCGGGTGCGATAGCTCATGGTGTTGCCATCGCTGGTCAGGTAGTAACTGTTGATTCCCTTGGTGGCCTCGATCATCTGCAGCGACTCGCCGGGATCCAGCACCGGTCCCCAGGATACCTGCAGGAAGTGGGTGATCAGGGTCTCGATGTGCTGCAGCATGCGTTCGCGCGGCGGCGGTGTCGTAAGAGGATGATCCGCCTTGTAGTCACCCGCCGGCATGTGGTCGATACACTGCTGGATGATCCGCAGACTCTGCCGCATTTCCTCGATGCGCAGCTGGCCCCGGTCG
>JBNJGU010000060.1:0-13835 GCA_051747985.1 Pseudomonadota bacterium
CTGGCCATGCCGGCCGCCCAGAAACTGGAGCGCACCGCGCCGATTTCCGGTCACATGGTGCACATGCCAGGCCACATCTATCTGCGCGTGGGTGAGTACGAGAAGGCCATCAACACCAACATCCGCTCCCAGGAAGTGGACCTTCAGTTCGCCGATATCTGGGGCGACACCAATTTCCCGATGATCGGCACCTACCCGCTGTCACACCGCAGCCACTCCGGTCACGCCCAGGATTTCGTGCGCTATGCCGCCTCTCTGCAGGGCAACTACGCACTGTCCGCCGAGACCGCCGAGGCCGGAGCCAGCAGCGTACCGGCCGATGGCGCGCAGGGGCGCGGACAGAAGCGCGTGGTCTCCGCCTGGCTGGTGGACAAGATTTTCGGCCAGTGGGACACGATCCTGGAGAAACAGCAATCCCATGACGGCACGGCCTACCTGGACGGCATGTGGCAATACGTGACCGGCAGCGCGCGCGCCAATATCGGTGACGTCGACCGGGCCGAGGCCGCCCTGGCCGAGATCCGGCGTCTGGCCGATCACGAAAGCGTCGACCAGACCAGCGCCGGCCCCACTCCGGTTTCCCACATCCTGCGCCTGGCCGCCGCTGGCCTGGAAGGCGAGATTGCCGAAGCCCGCGGTGACCTGGATGCCGCCATCGCCGCCTATGAACGTGCCGTGGAGCTGGAAGACCAGAACAACTACACCGAGCCACCGGACTGGCCGCAGTCCATGCGACTGTACCTGGGCGCCGCCCTGCTGGAAGCCGGCGACGCCGAACGCGCCGAGGCGATCTACCGCCGCGACCTGGAATGGAACCAGCGCAACGGCTGGGCCACCTTCGGCCTGGCGCAGGCACTGGAGGCGCAGGGGAAGCAGCATGAGGCGGATATCGTGTGGCGGCAGTTCGAGACGCTGTGGCGTAATGCCGATGTGGAGCTGGAGCGCTCGCGGTTGTATTGACAGCATTACCGTTCTGAGTGACCTGACCACCCTCCGATGCCGAGCGTGGTGGCTGGGCCGGTGGCGGACAGGTCGGCAAACCGGGACGCGGATCGGCCAAAGCATGGCCTGATTGATCCGCACCCCGGTCACCGGCCGGACCCGCCACCCGTCCAGGCGCCAGGCTCTCTGTCAGTGCATGATTCTGACTACAACCATTCAGGGTTAATCCAGATAAGGTCGCTTCGCACGACTTCCACTGAAGTTGGTAGGGTCAAGGGTATGGTCGTGGCGGTGTCGGTAACGCGGGGGCGCTGGATCAATAAGGACATGTCTTGCGTGGGCCCGAAAATCGGATAGACACGGACAACTCCGCGAGGAGGTCCCTCGGCAGGGAACCAATGCGTCCCTCCATGGCTGCTCTGCGGAATCTGGTGCGCTCTGGCGCAAGGCGTCGTGCGCCGGCAATGGCCGCAGCCCTTGGCAAGCGCGACAACGCGGCGACAGGGCGCGCCAGATTTCGCCCGGAGGGGCTTTCAGCCAGAGTGGCCATGGAGGGGCGCATTGGTTCCCCGCGCTTGGGAGTCCGATTTTCCGGGCCGGACAATGGCCGATCCAGCGCCGCCTGCGCTACGGCGTTCGAACCACCCATCCTGCTTGCCCATACGCGCTCCTATGCACCTTTGAGGGAAAACTCGAGCAACCCCCCCGGCCGCAACACCCCATGCCCGCGACTCATCGAATCCAGCAGGTTGTTGAGCCGCCCCTGCGGCCTGGGAAACACGGGCAGTCCGGGCGTCGGAGCGGCGCGCAGGATCAGCCGCCCTTCTCCATCCAGGCTGAAACGCCGGCCCGGCAGGGAGGTACTGCTGTTGGGTGCCAGGAAGCCATGACCGCGCGATGCGGCGTGGATATGGGGTGTCAGGGCGCGGTTGAAGCCCTGCACGGCGGTGTCGTCCAGGTAATTGAAGAAATCCCAGAACAGCAGCAGATCGAAGTGTGACTCCCGCAGGCGGTCGAGCTCGGCCTCGAACAATCGGAACCAGAAATCCTCGTCGGGACGATCCTCTCCGTCTTCCGCCGGCGTCTCGATGCCCGTCAGGACATCCAGCATGCCGGCAAAATGCAACCGGCACGGTCGATCGGCGGCGCTGAACGTGGATACGGTTTCCTGCCCGCCGAAGCCCAGATCCAGCACGGCCAGCTGTTCCAGACCCCGGAGATCTTCCAGTATCTGGGTCATGACCTGACTTTCCACCAACTCGGGCCCCGTCTCGGCGGGAGACCGGGTCTGACCCGAGGGGGGAGTGGACTCGACGCGGGAGCGACGGCGTAGTCGGATCACAACCGGCTCCTGTAGTCGGATGGCTCGCTCACGGCAGCCCCGCCGCCAGCCCGGGGATCAGGATCCCTGGCCTCCAGCGGGACGGTTGCGATTGTCAGCACCACCCTTGTTGCCGGCCTTGTTGACGCCATTGTTCCCGGCTTTCTGATCATGGCCGCTGGCCCCGTTCTTTGACTCGGACGAGGTATTGATCGTCGGTGATTCCGCGGAGCGTGACGGGCTGTTGCCGCCGGCGGCATCCATGTCGATACTGCCCTTGAACCGGGCACCATCTTCCAGCGTCAGGCGTGGCGTGAAGATGTTGCCCCGCACGTTGCCGGAAGGTGAAATGATGACTTTTTCCTTGCCGGTGATGTCGCCCTGCACCTCGCCGTCAATGCGGATCAGTTTGGCCATGATGTCGGCATGCACCTTGCCGCTGGCACCGACGATCAATTCGTGCTCGGCCAGGCTGACCGTGCCCTCCACATAGCCTTCGATGTGCAGATTCTCGTCGCCGCTGACATCTCCCTTGATGCGGATGGTGGAACCGATATTGGCCTTGGCCCGCGCACCGCCTGATGACGCCGATGCCGAGCGCGTTTCCGGCTCGGGGGAAAAGGCCTTGTCGAGGGAGGTATCGGTTTCGGGCTGAACGTCCCGGGTATTTCGGTTTTTATCGAACATTTCATTCACCGTGGTCAGGAGTCGCAAAGGCCACAGGATATTCGTGTCACAAGGTACTGTCCAGCGTTGAGACGCATGGCCGGAACCGGGCGGCGGGGAGGCTCCGCCCGGTTTTCTGCCAGAGGCCGGCGTCAGACCGCCGCCACTACGGTGACGATCAGTACTTGCGGCCTTTCTGGGCGGCAATCCGCAGCCGCAGGGCATTGAGCTTGATGAAGCCCTCCGCGTCCTTCTGGTCGTAGGCCCCGGCATCGTCCTCGAAGGTGGCGATGTTGGCATCAAACAGGGAGTCGTCGGACTCCCGGCCGACCACGATGACGTTGCCCTTGTACAGCTTCAGGCGGACCTTGCCGTTGACGTACTGTTGGGACTGGTCGATCAGGGCCTGCATGGCAACCCGTTCGGGCGCGAACCAGTAGCCATTGTAGATGACTTCGGCGTAACGCGGCATCAGGCCGTCCTTGAGGTGGGCCAGCTCGCGGTCCATGGTGACCGACTCGATGGCACGGTGGGCCTTGAGCATGATGGTGCCGCCCGGGGTTTCGTAGCAGCCACGGGACTTCATGCCGACATAACGGTTCTCGACGATGTCGACGCGGCCGATGCCGTTGGCGCCCCCGACCCGATTCAGATGGGCCAGCACCGTGGCGGGACTCATCTTCTCGCCGTCGATGGCCACGATGTCGCCCTTCTCGTAGGTCAGCTCGATATAGGTGGGCTGATCGGGGGCGTTCTCGGGCGAGACGGACCAGAGCCACATGTCCTCTTCCGGTTCGGCGCCCGGATCTTCCAGGATGTCGCCTTCATAGGAGATGTGCAGCAGGTTGGCGTCCATGGAGTACGGCGACTTCTGGCCACGCTTCTTCTCGACCGGAATCTGGTGCTGCTCGCAATAGGCCAGCAGCTTGTCCCGGGAGTTCAGATCCCATTCGCGCCATGGAGCGATCACCTTGATGCCCGGGCTGAGGGCGTAGGCATTGAGTTCGAAACGTACCTGATCGTTGCCCTTGCCGGTGGCACCGTGGGCGATGGCGTCGGCGCCAGTCTCCTGGGCGATCTCGACCAGACGCTTGGTGATCAGCGGCCGGGCAATGGAGGTGCCAAGCAGGTACTCGCCTTCGTAGATGGTGTTGGCGCGGAACATCGGGTACACGAAATCGCGGACGAATTCCTCGCGCAGGTCGTCGATGTAGATCTCGCGGATGCCCATGGCCTGCGCCTTGGCGCGGGCCGGCTCGAGCTCCTCGCCCTGGCCCAGATCCGCGGTGAAAGTGACAACCTCGCAGCTGTAGGTTTCCATCAGCCACTTGGCGATGACCGACGTATCCAGACCACCGGAATACGCCAGCACCACTTTGTTGATGCCCGACATGTTCTGACTCCTTGCTACCTGCATGGGAAAAAGGGGCGCTATTGTACCGCCACCACCGGAAAAATTCGACTGGCGGCGGATTTACTGGCGGGGCCCGCGGCGCTGGATGCGGATGGTGACACGGCGGTTGCGGTCGCGGTCGGCGGCACTGCGCTCGTCCGGGACAATGCGGTACTCGGCCACCGACCCGAAATACCGGGTGGAGAGCATGTCCTCGTCCACCCCCTGTTGCACCAGATAGTCGTGCACGGCAAAAGCGCGGGTACGCGACAGATCCAGGTTCTGACGGGGTGTGCCCAGGCTGTCCGTGAACCCGTTGATCTGGAAGGAATACACGCCCTGGTCGGCCGCCGAATAGGTGGCAATGTCGTCCAACAGCCGCCGTGCCTCCGCGTCCAGGCTGGTCTGATTGGCGTCCCAGAAAATGGTGGAACGTTCGATCTGGGAGAAATTGACCGGAAGCAGCTCGCCGACGCACTGATGATACTGCCGCACCGCGCCGGTGAGGTTCACCGGAGAGATCCCCACCTGCACAGCCTGTTCATCGGTCCAGGCGGCGCGGCGGATCACGGTGGGCATCATGCCCCGCCGCAGCTCCGACAGCAGCAGTCGGCTGCGGGACTCATCCAGCCGGACGGGCCGATGATCGGCCGTGACGTCCACATAGCCGATGTCGCGCACGGCCATTTCATTGCGCCAGTCCGGCGGCAACGAGGTCAACAGGGCCCGGCCGGACCGCATCGGACTGTCCGGACTTTCCAGGTAGAAATTCAGTGGCTCGCCAGCCTGATGGTAGAACACCGCCTCGCCCAGTCCGGGGATCACCTGCCGCATGCTGCACTCGAACACCGAGCCGTCGGCGGTCCACTGCGCTTCATGCAGATCGGCATGGAACGCCAGGCTGCCGCCGGACTGGGCCGGAGCGGCCAGCAGCAATGCCAGCCAGGATAAGGTAAACTGTGTACCGCGTAGCATGATCGGGCCTGTCTGTGTCCATCCTGATACCGACTGGATCGGCCGCGGTCGCCAGAACTTTACGTGATTGAACCCACCGCCTGGACAAGGATCGACATCCCGGATGACGCAACAGCTCACCCTGACCACACCGGATGACTGGCATCTGCATCTGCGCGATGGCGCCGTGCTGCCCGACGTGGTCGCCCATACGGCGGCCGCCTTCGGGCGCGCCATCATCATGCCCAACCTGAAACCACCGGTGACGCGCACCGGAGAGGCGGGCGCCTACCGACAGCGCATTCTGGATGCCCGGCCGGCCGGCAGCCAGTTCGAGCCGTTGATGACACTGTACCTGACCGACCACACCACACCGGAGGATATCCACGAAGCCCGTGAAAGCGGCTTCGTGCACGCCGCCAAGCTGTATCCGGCCGGCGCCACGACCCACTCCGACAGCGGCGTCACCCGGATGGAGGCCATACACCCGGCGCTGGAGGCCATGGCGGAGCTGGGCATGCCGCTGCTGGTGCATGGCGAGGTCACGCAGGCGGAGATCGACATTTTCGACCGGGAGGCACGGTTCATCGAGGACGTCCTGGCGCCACTGACCCGGCGCTTCCCGGCACTGAAGATCGTGCTGGAGCACATCACCACACAGGAAGCGGTGACATTCGTCACACAGAGCGGCCCGCGGATCGCGGCCACGATCACGGCGCACCACCTGTTACACAACCGCAATGACATGCTGGCCGGGGGCATACGGCCGCACCTGTACTGCCTGCCGATCCTGAAGCGCGGCCGCCACCAGCAGGCGCTGATCGAGGCCGCCACCAGCGGCAGTCCGAAATTCTTCCTGGGCACCGATTCGGCGCCGCACGCGATCGGTGACAAGGAGGCGGCCTGCGGCTGCGCCGGTTGCTATACCGCTCATGCCGCCCTGCCCCTGTACGCCACCGTGTTCGAGCAGGCCGATGCCCTGGACCGGCTGGAAGGTTTTGCCAGTTTCCACGGCGCCGATTTCTACGGCCTGCCCCGCAACCGGGGACGGATCACGCTGGAACGATCGGCCTGGACCGTACCCGAACAGTATCCGTTCGGCGCCGGGCGCATCGTCCCGTTGCAGGCGGGCCAGACCCTGCCCTGGCGACTGCGCGCCGACAATGCCACCATGACCCCCGACACCACATCATTCACCACCGGGCACAAGGACAGTCTCTGATGGCGTCAAGACAGGACCTGTACCACGACGATTCAGCACGCGCGCCGATGGCGGAGCGCTTCCGTACCTATCTGCCCGTGGTGGTGGACATCGAGTGCGGCGGATTCAATGCCAGAACCGATGCCATCCTGGAGATTGCGGCGGTGATCATCGGCATGGACGAGGAAGGCCTGGTGGCGCCGGAACAGACCTATTTCCACCGGGTCAAACCGTTCGAGGGGGCCAATATCGAGGACGCGGCGCTGAAGTTCACCGGCATCGATCCCTGGCACCCGCTACGCGTGGCCCGCAGCGAACCGGAGGTGTTCCGGGACATGTTCCGCATCATCCGTACGGCGATGAAGGCCAACGACTGCAAGCGCGCCATTCTGGTGGCGCACAACGCCCACTTCGATCATGGCTTCATCAATGCGGCGGTGGCCCGTCACGACCTGAAGCGCAATCCCTTTCATCCTTTCTCCAGTTTCGACACGGCGACACTGAGCGGACTGGCCTACGGTCAGACCGTGCTGGCCAAGGCCTGCGAGGCGGCCGGCATCGACTTCGACGGAAACGAGGCGCACTCGGCGCATTACGACGCGGAAAAGACGGCGGAACTGTTCTGCGGTATCGTCAACCGCTGGCAGGAACTCGGTGGCTGGCCGCCGCGGTGATCGCGACGGGCAGCGTCGACGCCGGCCATTGTCCGGGACGGACAGGAAGCGACCGGCGCACGGGCGGGCGCCGGATCACTGATCGGCGGGCTGTTCTCCGCCGGACTTCTCCACCGCTTCCTGCAGCTCACCCTTCTGGTACATGTCGACGATGATGTCGCAGCCACCGACCAGGTCGCCATCGATCCACAGTTGCGGAAAGGTCGGCCAGTTTGCGACTTTGGGTAACGTGGCGCGCACGTCCTGGTTGGCCAGCACGTCCACATAGGCAAAGCGCTTGCCACAACCCATCAGACACTGCACGGCCTGCGCCGAGAAACCGCACTGTGGCTGTTCGGGCGAGCCTTTCATGTACAACAGGATGCTGTTGTTCTGAATCTGATCGCGAATGGTGTCTTCGATGCTGCTCATGATAATGCCTCTGTAGACCTGTGGAGGGACAGCGCCTTGCTCCGGCGCGCTGTCCATAAGCCGGGACGTCATTCTACGGAACCGGCCAGCCACAGTGCAACCGATGGCGACCCGGGGCCCGATTGCCCGGCCGGAACGGTTGATATAAGATGGTAATCTTTACTTTTCAGTGGGGGCGGCTCCGGTCGCCCCCTCTTCATTGGAGAGCAGTGACATCATGGCTACCCGGCATTTTCTGACCCTGCTGGATCTGGACAGCAACGAACTGCAGCAGATCATCAAGCGCGCCGTGGCGCTGAAGAAAAGTCCCGATCTGCGTGAGGATACATTGCACCGCAAGACCCTGGGCATGATTTTCGAGAAGTCATCCACCCGCACACGGGTGTCGTTCGAGGTGGCCATGACACAGCTCGGCGGCGCCGCCATTTTCCTGTCTCCCAATGATACCCAGCTGGGCCGTGGCGAACCGGTGGAAGACAGCGCCCGGGTGATCTCGAGCATGGTCGATGTGATCATGGTGCGCACCTTCGAGCACAGCAAGCTGGAGCGCTTCGCCGAGTTTTCCTCGGTGCCGGTGATCAACGCCCTGACCGATGACTACCATCCCTGCCAGCTACTGGCGGACATGCAGACCTTCTACGAGCACCGTGGCGACATCGCCGGCAAGACCGTGGCCTGGGTCGGGGACGGACACAACATGTGCCACTCCTACATCAATGCCGCCAGACAGTTCGATTTCCATCTGCGCATCGCCTGCCCGGAGGGTTTCGATCCGCGAAGCGACCTGGTGGAAGCCAACCGCGACCGCGTCACCCTGGTGCGCGATCCCCGCGAGGCGGTTCGCGACGTCGACCTGGTGGTGACCGATGTATGGGCTTCCATGGGGCAGGAAGAAGAGGAAGGCGACCGCCTGGCCCGCTTCGAGGGCTTCCAGGTCAACCGCGAACTGATGGCCCTGGCCGCCCCGGACTCCCTGTTCATGCACTGCCTGCCGGCCCACCGGGGGGAGGAAGTGTCCGCGGATGTCATCGATGCGCCGGACAGCGTGGTCTGGGATGAGGCGGAGAACCGGCTTCATGCGCAGAAGGCATTGCTGGAGTTCCTGTGCGGGGAGTGACATTCGGTGAGGGGATAGCAGAGGAGGCTTTCGCCCGGCGCGTTACCGCTCCGGGCGAAACCTCCTCTGCTCTCTGACCAATTGTCTGCCGCACTGGACGTGGCTCATTCCGGGAAACACTTCGATTATCGACCCTGCTTTCGAACAACTGCGCTCCAAACTTTCCGTCACATTTCACCCCCGGCCAATTCAGAACCACCGCCTTTTCCGCTGGCAGTTAAAGCTGAGAGCGGCGGAGGTTTCGAGCCGGCGCGGTAACGCGCCGGAACGAAAGCCTCCGCCGCTGTGCACTAACCGGCTGCCCCGAAAAACACGCTTCCTGAACGGTTGATTACCCGCGAGCCGCCTGCCATGCGGTTTTGCCGGCTACACCAGATGTTGTGGTCTGAACGGGCATTCATCCACAACTTTTTCCACAGGTTATACACAGAAAAAGCACTTGCAACCGGGAACAAACAACACTATCTTGTGTCCAATCCTTGGAAACAGTCCATATATTGTGTAATTCAGAACGACAGGCCGACCGCCACCCGGCACCGATGCCGGACACACTGAAAACCGCACAGACAGCAGCACCACCATAACAATCACGGAGACCGCCATGCATACCGATATTCACCGAACCGCGGGCAATCCTGCCTCTTCCGGCCAGACCGCCTGGGAAGACCCGAAGCCGGCCAGCGCACCCGGTCAGATCCGGGTGATCAAGCGCAATGGCGCGCTGGTCCCCTACGATGAATCGAAAATCGTCGTGGCCATCACCAAGGCCTATCTGGCGGTCGAGGGTGGCTCGGCCGCGGCCTCCTCGCGGATCCGCGAGACGGTGGCGAAGATGGGCCAGCAGATCACCACCATCTTCGAGCGTCGCATGCCCTCCGGCGGCACCATCCACATCGAGGAGATCCAGGACCAGGTGGAACTGGCCCTGATGCGCACCGGCGAGCAGAAGGTGGCACGCTCCTATGTGCTGTACCGGGAGGAGCACGCGCGCCTGCGTGAGCAGCAGCGGGCCCGCGAGGAAGAGACCTCCGACATCGAGGTGACCTATCCGGATGGCACCCGGGGACCGCTGGACACCAGCCGTCTGCGCACCGTCATCGACGAGGCCTGCCAGGGGCTGGAAGCGGTCTCCGCCGACGCCATCTACGAGGAAACCCTGAAGAACCTGTACCCGGGCGTGACCCTGGAGGATGTACGCACGTCGGCCGTGATGACCGCCCGCACCCTGGTCGAACAGGACCCGAACTACTCCTATGTCACCGCGCGCCTGCTGCTGGACACGCTGCGCAGCGAGGCACTGGGTTTCCTGGGCATCACCGATTCCGCCACGCAGAGCGAAATGAACTACCGGTATCCCGACGTACTGCGAGCCTATATCAAGAAAGGCGCGGAGCTGGAACTGCTGTCCCCGCATCTGCTCGAATATGACCTGGACGTGCTGGGCGAGGCCCTGAAGGCCGAACGTGACACCCAGTTCACCTACCTGGGCCTGCAGACCCTGTACGACCGCTACTTCATCCACAGTGATGGCGTGCGATTCGAGCTGCCGCAGATCTTCTTCATGCGCGTGGCCATGGGGCTGGCCAGCAATGAGGAGAACCGCGAGGCACGGGCCATCGAGTTCTATGACCTGATCTCCAGCTTCGACTACATGGTGTCCACGCCACAGCTGTTCAATTCCGGCACCCTGCGTCCGCAGCTGTCCTCCTGCTTCCTGACCACCGTGTCGGATGACCTGGAAGGCATCTATGGCGCCATCAAGGACAACGCCATGCTGTCCAAATGGGCCGGCGGCCTGGGCAATGACTGGACCCCGGTACGCGCACTGGGCGCCCACATCAAGGGCACCAACGGCAAGTCCCAGGGCATCGTGCCCTTCCTCAAGGTGGTCAATGACACCGCCGTGGCCGTCAACCAGGGCGGCAAGCGCAAGGGCGCCGTGTGTTCCTACCTGGAAACCTGGCACCTGGACATCGAGGAATTCCTGGAGCTGCGCAAGAACACCGGTGACGACCGCCGCCGCACCCATGACATGAACACCGCCAACTGGATACCGGACCTGTTCATGAAGCGGGTTTTCGAGGATGGCGAGTGGACCCTGTTCTCGCCCAACAACGTGCCGGAACTGCACGATCTGCACGGCAAGGCCTTCGAGGACAGGTACCTCGACTACGAGCGCAAGGCGGCCGCCGGACAGATGGAGATCTACAAGACGGTGCGCGCCAAGGACCTGTGGCGCAAGATGCTGTCCATGCTGTTCGAGACCGGCCATCCGTGGATCACGTTCAAGGATGCCTGCAACGTGCGCTCCCCGCAGCAGCACGCCGGCACCATCCACTCCTCCAACCTGTGCACGGAGATCACGCTGAACACCAGTGCCGACGAGATCGCGGTCTGCAACCTGGGCTCGATCAACATGGTCAACCATGTCACCGAGGACGGCCTGGACACGGTCAAGCTGGAGAAGACCGTGGACACGGCCGTGCGCATGCTCGACAACGTCATCGACATCAACTACTACTCGGTGCCGCAGGCCAGGAACTCCAACCTCAAACACCGGCCGGTGGGCATGGGCGTGATGGGATTCCAGGACGCCCTGTATGCGCAGCGGATTCCGTATGCCTCCGAAGGCGCGGTCCAGTTCGCCGACCACTCCATGGAGGCGATCAGTTATTTCGCCATCCAGGCCTCTTCCCGACTGGCCGAGGAGCGTGGCACCTACGAAAGTTACAAGGGCTCGCTGTGGGACCAGGGCATCCTGCCCATCGATTCGCTGAAGATGTTGCAGTCGGCACGCGGAGACGATTACCTGGAGGTGGACATGACGCAGACCCTGGACTGGGACAACCTGCGCCAGCGCGTACAGCAGATCGGGATGCGCAACTCCAATGTGTTGGCCATCGCCCCGACCGCGACCATCGCCAACATCACCGGCGTGTCACAGTCCATTGAACCGACATACCAGAACCTCTATGTGAAATCGAACCTGTCCGGTGAATTCACGGTGGTCAATCCCTACCTGGTCCGCGATCTCAAGGCGCTGGGCCTGTGGGACAACGTCATGGTCAATGACCTGAAGTACTACGACGGCAGCGTACAGCAGATCGATCGGATTCCGCAGCACCTCAAGGACCTGTATGCCAATGCCTTCGAGGTGGAACCGCGCTGGATCGTGGACGCGGCCAGCCGACGGCAGAAGTGGATCGACCAGGCGCAGTCACTGAACCTGTACGTGGCCGGCGCCGACGGCAAGAAGCTGGACATCATGTACCGCATGGCCTGGCTGCGCGGACTCAAGACCACGTACTACCTGCGCTCACTGGCGGCCACGTCCACGGAGAAGTCCACGATTTCCGACAGCAGTCTGAACAAGGTGTCCAGCGGACCGGCCCCGGCTCCGACACCGGCCGCCTGCTCCATTGACGACCCTGACTGTGAAGCCTGTCAGTAAACAATCATACAGATGACAAGACGGAGGACAGACATGCTTTCCTGGGACGATTTCTACAAGTCGGAGGACACTCCGGAGCCGGCCCGGCGCAAGGAGGCCCCGGCCCCGCGACAGCAGGCGGAAGAGCCCACACCGCCACCTCAGGCGGCTCCACGGCAGCCCGAGCCACGGCAACAGCAGCCGGCACCGCGGACGCCGGCCACGGCCGCTTCGCCAAACACCATGGCACCCGACGAGGCCGAGCAGGCCGTGCAACGGGCGGCCGAGGAAATGGCCCGCCGGCAGTACAGCAATGGCAATGGTCACGCGGCGGTTGCCGGGACCCCGGTGCCGGATGCCACGGACACCGATGGCGAAGCCCCGGCCGAGGTGGTCAATGACCAGATACTGCAACAGGCCATCGAAGGCCTGCAGGACCTGGACGTGACTGCCGGCGAGGAGGAGCTGGGCGAATGGACCGAGCGGGTCACCGTGGACGACAAGCGCATGATCAACTGTCGCGCCGACCTCAACCAGCTCGTGCCCTTCAAGTACGACTGGGCCTGGCAGAAGTATCTGGACGGCTGCGCCAACCACTGGATGCCGCAGGAAATCAACATGAACGCGGACATCGCGCTGTGGAAGAGCCGCGAGGGCCTGACCGCCGACGAGCGCCTGATCGTCAAGCGCAACCTGGGCTTCTTCTCCACCGCCGATTCGCTGGTGGCCAACAACCTGGTGCTGGCCATCTACCGCCTGATCACCAACCCCGAGTGCCGCCAGTACATCCTGCGCCAGGCCTTCGAGGAAGCGATCCACACCCATGCCTACCAGTACTGCATCGAGTCACTGGGCATGGACGAGGGCGAGATCTTCAACATGTACCACGAGATCCCGTCGGTGGCCAAGAAAGCCTCCTGGGGCCTGAAGTACACCAAGGAACTGAGCGACCCGAACTTCACCACCGGCACGCTGGAGACGGACAAGGCACTGCTCAAGAACCTGATCGCATTCTACTGCTGCCTGGAAGGCATCTTCTTCTACTGCGGTTTTTCGCAGATCCTGTCCATGGGCCGCCGTAACAAGATGACCGGCACCTCCGAGCAGTTCCAGTACATCCTGCGCGATGAGTCCATGCACCTGAACTTCGGCATCGACATGATCAATCAGATCAAGCTGGAGGACCCGCAGCTGTGGGATGACCAGATGCGCCAGGACGCCACGCAGATGATCCTGGAAGCTACCCAGCTCGAGATCGAGTACGCCCGCGACACCATGCCGCGCGGCGTGCTGGGCATGAACGCGGTGATGATGGAGGAATACCTGCAGTTCATTGCCAACCGCCGCCTGGCCCAGATCGGTCTGCCGGAACAGTTCAGAGGGGTCAAGAATCCCTTTCCATGGATGAGCGAGATCATGGACCTGCGCAAGGAGAAGAATTTCTTCGAGACGCGTGTGATCGAGTACCAGACCGGGGGCGCCCTGAGCTGGGACTGACGTCCTTTACTTTCCTTTCGGTTACTACTATCACCGGCTTCCGTACGTCTCCGCGGAAGCCGGTTTTTTTATGCCAGTGACTGGCAGCTCACCGGTCGGAATGAGGCAACACTATCGTAGACCGAACGGTCGGGGAGGGATCTCCCCTCAGGAGACGCCCGTGAACCCATCCCTGGGGGGCTCGGCGTGCGCCATCCCTGGCGCCCGACGCTCCTGAGGGGAGATCCCT
>JBNJGU010000061.1:0-13290 GCA_051747985.1 Pseudomonadota bacterium
CATCAACCAAAAGAAGTGAACCTTCAACGGCTTTTAGCGCCCTTGAAGGATGCCGCACCTGTGTAGGACGCCGTATCCGCGGAAGTGACCGCCGCACCAATGGAGACGCCATTGATGGTCATGTCACCGGCTTCCAGGTCACTGAAATTCTCAGCACCAGTAGCGGTACCTGTATCAGTAGCTGCCACGAAACCGATCTGGCCTGTTTCGCCCGCAGCATTGGAGGTCGTGATCTGGCTGGAGTCACCAGTGGTGTCTGACGTAATAGTCAGGAAACCGGTATCTCCGTCGATGCTAGCCGAAGCACCAGTCAGTTGACCGTTTATCGCCGTCAGCAGATCACCAGAACTGGCAATGTTGGTGCTCAGGTCCACGTTCTGGACGCTACCGCCATCCACTTCCACATCAAAGCTGGCGCTGGTGTCGACGGTACCGGTATCGGTTGCTCCATCCAATGCACCGAATACGTCATCGATGTTTTGCCCGCCACCGTTATCATTCACCGTTATGACAGCACCCGAGGCTGTATCCTCCGTGAAAGTCAGTTGATCGCTGCCGTTCAGGGTCGCCGTAACACCGGATCCGGAGATGGCTGTGTTGATGTCAGAAAGCAGTCCCGCCGTATCACTTGAGTAATCACTGTTCAGAGTTACGTTATAGTCCGTTCCATCAACATTCACGTTGAAATCAACGTCCGCACTAGCGGTACTAAGGTCTACCCCAGTACCGATATCAGTAGTACCAGACACAACAGCCTGCACATCCGTGTCACTGAAATCAAAGGAGAACGTGGAGATGTCCGCGTTACCCGCAACCTCACCCGATGTGGCCTCGGTCTGCTTGGCCGCTTCCTGTGAAGTCGAACTTACAGCAGCCACGCCCGACGTAAAAGAGCCTGCCTGGAGGCCGGCGGCGGCCACGTCGGAGCCCGAAATATCGATGCTGTTGACACCACTGTCAGCCACCAGCGTGAATCCACCGGTGTACGTGTCGGCGGCGGCCAGGCCAGTGTTGGCTTCATCCAGGCCACCCGTGAAGTTGGCCACGTCGATGTTACGACCGTCATCGGCCACCAGCGTCACACCAAGAGCGTCGTCCCCGGTGTCCACTGCGGTGACCCCGGTGAGGTCGGACTGCTCGTTGATCGCGGTGACAACCGCGGAACGCGAGGACGCCGCGTCACCCGTGGTGTCGATGTTGATTGTCGTGCCATTGATATCGACACTGCCGCCCGTATTGGCGGCGGCTGTCATGGAAGAACCTGCTGCCACGTTCTCGTCCACTAGAGCTGTGACACCCGACTCATCCGAAACCGCATTGATGGCAGCGGCCTTGGCAATGGAGCTTCCCGAGGCGTTGGCGGTGGAAGCCGTGTCGTCCGACGCCTTGGAAGCCTCGACAGTGACACCATTGATGACCAGATCACCACCACTCAGGGCAGAGTCGGTGGCCGTGGAGCTGACACCGGACTTTTCGGATACACCCAGCACGTCGGCGGTCAGATTGCCGATGGAGACGTCGATGGTCTCGCCGGCATTGGCGCCGACCTGGAAGGTGGTGTTGAAAGTGCCGTCCAGCAGATTCAGACCGTTGAAGGCCGCCCCTTCGCCATTGCGCTGTACCTCGGCGATCAGTTCCTTCGCCTCGGCGTTCAGGGCGTCGCGGTCGACGTCGCTGTTGGTGCCGTTGGCGGACTGCAGGGCCAGTTCGCGTACACGCTGCAGGCTGTCGGTCATGGAACCCAGGGCACCTTCCGCGGTCTGGGCCAGGGATACACCGTCACCCGCGTTGCGCACGGCCACGTTCAGACCATTGATCTGCGACTGGAAGCGCGTGGAGATGGCCAGGCCGGCCGCGTCGTCCTTGGCGCTGTTGATACGCAGACCGGAAGACAGACGCTCCAGGGCCTGGTCGGTTGCGCCAGAGGAATTGTTCAGATTCCGCTGCGCATTCAATGAAGCAATATTGGTATTGATTACCTGAGCCATTGTTGTCACTCCTGATTATCACACATTTCACCGAGTCGCATATCGAAGAGAATGCTCAAAGCTCAACCCTATGCGCTATCCTGTTTAACGTCAGGACCCGACAAAGCTTTAGCCGGCAATTGACATTTCTGGTTCCGGCCCGTGTTTCATCGCATCCGGGCGCAAACATGCTACAGTCGACTCTGCATACACCAGACTTCCGGAATACATTTCATGCAGGATGATCCACAACAGGAACCGGGCCGCGCGGCGGCCACGCGCGGCGAATGTCTGGCCATGTGGTCGGACATACTGGAGATCACGGAACAGCTGCAGGGGATGGCCCAGCGCGGCGACTGGTCCTCGCTGGATACGCTGTCACGGCGGCGGGAGACCCTGCTGCGCGAATTTTTTGCCAACCCGGTACCTGATGATCTGAGAGAGACGATACAGAGGGACATCCGGCGCATCCAGGACATGGACGCCGATGTGGTACACAAGGTCCAGAAAAGCCGGGCCGTGCTGACGGATGAGCTCACCCGCCTGCAGGCCCACAAGAAGCGAATCAGGGACTATCTGTCCAACAGCGCCTGACAGACAACGCGGATCCGCATCATGACCCGCGTGACCCGGACGGGCCGACGCCGGGAGAATCACCCCTGACCATGGGTGTCGGCGAACCGGCTGATGTCTTTAGCCCTTTTCCGGATTTTTTCCACACGCCTCAGAGGAAATTGAACAGCGACAGGCGGTTGACCCGTGAAAAGCTGGCCTGGGCCGCCTCCAGCACGAAGCTCTCCTGCGTCAGGCGGCTGATGGCCTCGGCGTAATCCAGGTCGGCCAGACCGGAGCGGGCCTCCTCGGTCACCTGCCGCAGTTCCGCATTGCTGTCACGGGCATTTTCCACCGTATTGAGCCGCGCCCCGACGGAACTGCGGGTCTCCAGCAGGCGTGTGCGGGCATTGTCGAGATTGCCGGCCACCACATCGCGCTGCGCGTTCAGGGCTTCACGATCCCCCGCGCTGTCTCCAAAGCGAGTCAATGCCTCGATGTAATTCTCCAGATTGCCCAGCAGACTCTGCTGGTCCGTGGTCTGCACCTCGAAGCTGTCTCCGGGCGCCGGTTCGCCATCGATGCGCACCGAGGCGCCACCGAACTGGACCCGGTCGCCGGTGGAATGGGGCACATTCTGCATCAGCACCCGGCCATCACTGCTACGGCGCACGGTGTAGTTGTTGCCCGGCGGCGAGACGTCGTCCCGGGGCTGGAACTCGATCACGACCCCGTCCGGGTGGAACTGCTCGAAGGCCTGCCGGTCCTCCACGCGGGCATCACTGATGACCGCTGGGGGCTGGCCCCGATTGCCGTCGTGCGCCTCCGCGTGCAGCGTGGTCTGCGTGGCCTCGATGTCCATGAACAGGGTTTCGCCCGGGTCGTTGGCGGCCACCGTCGTGGTCGGCCCGATACGCACCTGACGCTGTCCTTCGTCGCCCTCGTAGCGATAGCGCCCGTCCTCCCCTTTCACGAACGGTTGCTGCCCGCCCTGATGGCCGGCAAACAGGTACTCGCCGCCGGCATCGCGCGTGTTCATGAACTGCGCCATGTTGTCGACGATACCCTGCAGTTCCACCGCCAGATAACCCCGCTGCTCGGCGTTCAACGCGCCATTGCCGGACTCGTTGATCAACTCCTGGGCCCGCAGCATCAGGTCACTGACACCATCCAGCGCGCCCTCCTCCCGTTGCAGGCGGCTTTCCAGCGACTGCAGTGTGTTGTCGTACTGGTCGGCCTGGCGCAGCTCCTGATCCAGCTGCAATACCCGCGTGGCCGCCAGCGGATCATCGGCCGGCGTCAGGATCCGCTTGTTGCTGGCAATCTGCTCCTGTGTCTGCGTCACCTGGCGCTGGATCTCGGTCATGCTTTTCAGGCCCGTGGCATACAGTTGGGCGGTGCCCATGCGTATCTGTGACATCGTGGTTTACCTGCCATTACATGTTGAGTAGCGTGTCGAACAGTTCGCTGGCCAGGGAGATCAGCCGGGCGGAGGCATTGTAATGCTGTTCCAGCTCGATCAGCCGGGCGGCTTCCTCTTCCAGGTTGACCCCGGACAGCGAGGACCATGCATCCATGGACTGACGCAGCATGGACTCGCCGGCCTGCTGACTCTGCCGGGCCTGGCTGGTCTGCAGACCGACGTCCTCGACCAGCTGGCCATAGGCCTTCTGGAAGGTCAGGTTATCCTCGCTCAGCGTGGCTGAATCCCTCAGTGCCAACAGGGCGGCGGCATTACGGTTGTCGGATTTGCCGCCCTCATTGTATTCCACGTAGAACCGGTCGCCCGCCGCCGGTTGGCCAGCCGCTCCCGTGCCGCTGCCCAGCGTCACCTGGTAGCCGGTGTAGTTATCGGTGGCCGCCGGTTCCGTGCCGAAGATCCCGTTCGCTTCGTTGGAGATCAGGCGCATGTCGGCGCCCAACTGTACGTCGACACGACCACCGACCACGTACGTTTCATCGGGATCACCGCTGGCGGCGGGCCCGGTCACCGTCTGCGACGGATCGCCGGCCTGCATGCTGCTGCCGGCGCCACCCAGGGAGACCCGCAGATCGTCGCCGCGACTGGAGCGCACAGTCAACACGCCGCCGTCACTGCTGGCGCGGATGCCCTGCCCCTGCAGTGTGGTGTCATTGTTGATGCGGTCCCGCAGGAAATCGGCGGTGGGAGGATCCGGTACCGGCTGGGGCGATGTCTCATCGGGCAGCGTCACGCTCGGGTCGGTCAGATCAACTCCGTTCAGGCTCAGGGTCATCTCCTCGCTGCCCCGACTGAAACTGCCCTGCTCCAGCGAGGAGCGGGCGGTGGCACGGACCCCGTCCAGAACCGAAAGCCGGTCGGCAATGTCGCGGGCCGACTCATTGGCGCTGATTGACAGCGACTGTTCCCGCAGCAGTCCGGTATCCGGTTCAATGGTCTGTACCGTGACGGTCTCCGGACCGTAGCCGTTGACCTGTCCGGTCTGGAGTTGCTGAGCCGCCGCTCCCTCGGTGCTGACCGTCGTGCCGCCCGGAATGGCGGGGAACACATCGGTACGCCCCCCAGGTGTGAAGGGTTGATCCATCAACGGTGGCTGCAGTGGCACCGGATTCGCGGGATCGCTGTAGTCCAGCACATCGTAACTGGTGGGCGAGTTGAAGCGGATCATCACCGGCGGATCGAGCTCACGGTCACCGGTGAAGGCCTGTGTCGCCAGGCTGTCGACAGCACCGGCGGAAACCGTGGCACCGCCCTGGTTGCCTTCCGCCGTTGTGGTGCGCACTGGCGCCGCCAGTGCCAACGCTTCCGGACGACCGATCTCGGTCTCGAGGCTGCCGGCGGCGAAACGGGTCGGGCGTATTTCGAAGCGATCTCCGGTCTGGAAGGTGCCGGAATCGACTGCCACGGAGAATCCGTCGGCCTCGATGTTCACCGGTCGGTTGTTGCCCAGCATGCCTTCGGACACCACTTCGCCATCGCTCTGGCGGACCAGGCGGTAGCGGCCGTTGGGGCCGGTGATGCTAAGGTCGTAGTCACTGTCCGTCAGCGCATTGGTGTCGGAGATGTTGACACGCATGCTGCGCGGATTGATCGAGTTGCCGGGAAACTCGCTGATGCGCCCCGTGGTCAGTCCGGTATCATTGATGTCGGTGAACAGTGCCCGGCCCGGGTCGCCCTCCAGGTCCATGCCCAGTTGATGCTGCTGATTGATCTGGTCTACGACGCCCAGCATAAGCCGTCCCACCCGGTTGATGGTCGGCTCCAGCATGTCGTCGCGAAAGCGCAGCAGACCGCCGATCTCCCCGCCCTGCAGGGACTGTTCCACCGGCTCGATGCGCCCGCCGGCAACAAAGGCCAGCTCCTGTATGCCCGGATCATTCCGCGCCGACTGCGTGATCAGTTCCCGGGCCCGCGAGCCGGTGACCAGTGGCTGCCCCTGACCGATGGTGATGTCCATGGTGCCATCCTCGCGCGCCACGGTATCCACATCCACGTAGGCGGCCAGCTCCCGCACCAGCTGATCGCGTTTGTCCAGCAGGTCATTGGGCTGTCCGCGACCGCCGGACGAGGCGAAACTGATCGACTCGTTCATCTGTGCCAGTTCCCGGGCCAGCGTGGTCACCTCGCCGGCGATGGCGTCAAGGCGGGCATTGACATCCTGCCCCTGGGCACGCAGACGCTGTTCGATCTCCCGGAAATCATCGATCATGGCCCGGCTTTCGGTCAGCATCAGCTCGCGACCGATCATGGACGAAGGGTCATTGGCCGATTCACTGACGGCATCGAAGAAACGGTCCATGGTCACGGACAGGTTCGAGTCTTCGCCGGCCAGGAGGTTGTCGACGCGCTTGGCATTATCCAGGAAGGCTTCCACATCGGACAGGGACGAAACATCGTTATTGACCCGATCGACCAGCGCCTGGTCCGTGTTGCGGATGATGTCCGTGGTCAGAACACCGGTGCCGATGTGCCCCGGCCCCTGCTTGATCGACGGCGCCGTCTCGTTGACCACGGACTGACGGGTATAGCCCTCGGTATTGGCATTGACGATGTTGTTACCGGTGGTCGACAGGCCCAGTTGACTGGAACGGATACCGGTGATGGCGGTGTTAATCAGGCTCATGGCGACTCACTTCCCGATAGGCGGCCGCCGCCGCGCCCGGCTGACTGTCGACCTGATAGCGCCGGGCCAGTTGTCGATACAGGGTATCGGCCAGTCCGATGCCGCCGCTGGACGACAGCTCCATGCTGATCTGGTTGTCGAAGTTCTCCTGATGGATCTCCATCTCGTTGCCACGCAGGTAGTTGTCCTCGAAAAGACTCTCGCCGGCGCCCCGCATCTCCTTCAGCATGATATTGAGGAACAGCGCCTCGAACTGCTCGGCCACCTGCCGCAGTCCTTCCGCGGTGTCCTCGCGCCCCGTCCTGGAAATGGACTGCAGACCGCCCAGATCGGTGTAGGCCCGCGGTCGCTCCATCATCGCCCCTTCCGTGAACATGGCGGACTCCTCAGATCACGATCAGATCGGCGTGCAGGGAACCGGACTGTTTCAGTGCCTCCAGGATGGCGGCCAGATCGCCCGGCGCCGCGCCCACGGCATTGATGGCCCGGACGATGTCCGACAGCGTGGTGCCGGCATCGAACAGGAACATGCGATTGTCCTCCTGGTCGATGTCGATCTGCGTGTCCGGGACAATCGCGGTGTCACCGTCCGAGAACGGTCCCGGCTGGCTGACGCCGAAGGCTTCGGAAATGGTCACACTGAGACTGCCGTGCGTGACCGCCGCCGGCGAGACCTTGACATGGTCACCGATCACGATGGTGCCGGTACGCGAGTTGACGATGACGCGCGCCGGGCCATCGCCCTGCTCCACCGTGATGTTCTCCAGCTCCGAGACGAAGGCGACACGGGCCTGGGAGTCGATCGGGGCGCGTACCCGCACCGAGGAAGCATCCAGCGCCGTGGCCGTGCCCGGTCCGAGAAAATCATTGATGGCGGCCGAGACATGCCTTGCCGTGGTGAAGTCGGCGCGCTTCAGATTGAACACGATGTGTTCGCCCAGTCCGAAGGCCGTCTCCACTTCCTGCACGGCCGTGGCGCCGCCGGGAATGCGCCCCACACTGGGAATATTGATGGTGACACTCGACCCGTCATTGCCGGACACACCCAGTCCGCCCACTGCCAGATTGCCCTGGGCGATGGCATAGACGTCACCATCGACCCCGCGCAACATGGTCCGCTCCAGAGTGCCGCCACGCAGGCTCTCCGCGTTCGCCAGGGAGGAAACGGTCACATCAACCTCCTGACCCGGTTTGGTGAACGCCGGCAGCTCGGCCTGGACGGAAACCACGGCCACATTGCGCAACTGGAAATTCTGCCCGCTGGGCATGGGAATGCCGAACTGATCCAGGTAGGCTCGGAAGGACTCGGCCGTGAACGGCGCCTGGGTGGTCTGGTCTCCGGTGCCGGCCAGACCGGTCACCAGACCGACGCCGACCAGCTGATTGCTCTGCACGCCCTGCAGATCGGCGATATCCTTGATACGCGACTCGCGGGCCCAGGCGCCATGCCAGGGCAGTGACAGCGTCATGATCAGCGCCATCAGCGTCACCAGGCCGCGACGGAACCGGAGGCTCATTACAGATTTTCTACCAGGCATGTATTCGCTCCGCTTACAATCAGATCAGAAGGGCCACAATGTGCTGACGAAGAACCGGCTCAGCCAGCCGGGTTCGTCCGCGCTGGCCAGCGTGCCAGTGCCACTGTAGGCAATGCGCACATCGGCCACACGGGTGGAATCGATGGAATTGTCGGGCAGGATATCCTGGGGCCGCACCAACCCGCTGATGCGGATGAACTCGGCACCGTGGTTGAGCTGCAGCCATTTCTCACCGCGCACTTCCAGCAGCCCGTTGGGTTTGACATCGGCCACCGTGACGGAAATGTTGCCCTGCAGTTGATTGCTCTGGTCGGCGTTGCTGGCGCCCTCGAACTCGACGTTGGAATCCAGTCCGGTACGGGTATCCACCGACTGGCCCAGTACACTCAGTTCACCCACCTGCGCACCACTGTCGCGGTTGTAGGTGGTGCCCGACGACTTGCTGGCCGACGTGGACTCGTTCAGGTTGATGGTCAACACGTCACCCAGGCGATAGGCACGGCGCTGGTAGAGGTCCACGGCCTGACCGGCGTGGTAGATGGACCCGGTCGGAGTCCTGCGCGCGGTGGCCACCGGCGTCATGACCGGTGCATACCGCGGGTCGCCCGGCTCCGGGACGTCCGGCAGCGGGCTGGCACAGGCCGTCAGCAGGCTCAGCAACAGTGCCACGGCCAGGCGACGGGATTTCAGCAGGGTTACGATCATGGCAAGACTCCGTTGTCGACGTTCAACCGCCGATCACAGCGACTGGGTGATGAACTGCAGCATCTCGTCGGCGGACGAGATCACCCGTGAATTCATTTCATAGGCACGCTGGGCGGTGATCATGTCCACCAGTTCCTCCACCACTTCCACGTTGGAGTTCTCCAGCGCATTCTGGACCAGCGTACCGGTGCCGTTCTGCCCCGGTACAGTCTGCTGCGGATCACCACTGGAAACCGTTTCCGCGAACAGGTTGCCGCCCAGGGCCTCCAGGCCACCCGGATTGACGAAGTCCACCAGCTGCAGGTTGCCGATGTTGATGGTGTCCGCCTCGCCGGCAATGGAGACGGTGACCACGCCGTCAGCGCCGATGGTCACATTATTGGCGTTCTCCGGAATGGTCAGTCCGGGATTGACCAGCAGGCCACTGCTGGTGACCAGCTCACCATTGGCGTTACGCTGGAACTGCCCGTTGCGGGTGTAAGCGGAGCTGCCATCGGGCATCTGGATCTCGAAGAATCCACGTCCGTCGATGGCGACATCCAGTGACTCCCCGGTCATCTGCATGGAACCCTGCGTGAACTCCTTCTGCGTGCCCACCACCCGGACACCGGTACCGATCTGCAGCCCGGAGGGCAGCTCCGTGTCCTGGGTGGAGCTGGCGCCCGGCTGGCGCTCGATCTGGTACAACAGACTCTCGAAGGCCACCCGGTCACGCTTGAAGCCGGCCGTCGAGACATTGGACAGATTGTTGGAAATGGTCGCCAGGCGGGTGTCCTGGGCGCTCAGTCCGGTCTTGGATACGTACAGTGCTGCGTGCATGATGTCCCTGCCTGAAGTGGTGTTTACTGCATCTGCAACAGTCGTGCCGATGCCTCGGAATTTTCCTGCGCGGTCTGCATCATCCGCACATTCATCTCGTAACGACGGCTCAGACTGATCATGTCCACCATGGCCGAAACCGCATCGACGTTGCTGCCTTCCAGATAACCGGAGACGACCCGCACCTCGCCATCAGCGGGCTCGAACGCCCCGTCCTCGCGTCGCATCAGACCATCCTGCCCCTTGACCAGGTCGGCGTCCTCCGGATTGACCAGCTTGATCCGGTCCAGCATGGCCAGCACCTCGGATCCCTGCCCGAGTTCACGCAGGGAAATGGTGCCGTCGCTGCCGATCTCGATTCTCTCGTGTGGCGGCAATACCACGGGTCCGTTATTGCCGAGCACCGGCAGACCATTGCCGGTCAGCAGTTCACCGAATTCACTGACGCGCAGGTCGCCGGCCCGGGTGAAAGCCTCGGTGCCATCGGCGGCCAGCACGGAGATCCAGCCCTCGTCCTGCACCGCGATATCCAGCGGATTGCCGGTCTGGTCCAGCGCTCCGTCGCGCAGATCGGTGCCCGGATTGCCGTTCATGGCATACACCCGGCTGTCCATGCCCTCGCCGGCGACCTGCATGGCCTGCGACCGCACCAGGTCACCCCGAAAACCCGTGGTGTTGACGTTGGCGAGGTTGTTGGCGTGCACGGTCTGGGCCCGCATCATCTGCGAGGCCCCGCTCATGCCGACGTACAGTGCCTTGTCCATGGTGTGGCTCCCGTGCCGCCCTGTATTACAGGTTGATGATGGTCTGCGTGGTCTGATCGGTAGCCGAGATCACCTGGGATGCCGCCTGATAGTTGCGCTGGGACACGATCAGCTGCACCAGCTGCTCGGGCAGATCCACATTGGATTCTTCCAGCGCGCCGGACTGGATGGCGCCCAGTCCGGCCGTGCCGGCACCACTGATGGTGGCCTGACCCGACTCACTGGTCTCGGCAAAACTGGTGCCACCGAGATTGGCCAACCCGTCGGGATTGGCGAAGTTGGCCAGCGCCACTTCACCGATGGCGCGCGACTGTCCATTGGAGAAACGGGCGGAAACCAGTCCCGCGCTGTTGATTTCCAGGCCACTGAGCTGCCCCTTGGCATAGCCATCCTGTTGATTGGACTGCACAGAAAACTCACCGCCGTACTGGGTCAGACCACTCAGGTCCAGCGTGAAATTGGAGTTGGTCTGCAGATCCGCCACATTGGTGTCACCCGGGACCGGTCCGGCCGCAATGGGACGGCCGTCTGAATCAGTGGGCTGCCAGTTGGTGATCTCGATGGGCGGATTGTTGGGGTCGTAGTTTCCATTGTCGTCGAAACGGATCTCGTGGCGCGCCAGTGAGGGCTCGTTATTTGTCGCCCCCGAATCATAGCCGATATCCTGTCCATCAATCTGCAGGTAGACACTCCACACCGTACCGGGTGCCCCTTCTGCATCGCGCTCCTTGACGAAGTACTGCGTCAGGGTGTGCTCATTGCCCAGAGAGTCATAGATGGGGACCGCGGTGGAACGGTAATAGGTGTCCGGGTCACCCGGGTCGAACTCATTGGAGCTGAACGCGACACCCTCGAGGGAACCGGATTGGGAGATGTCTCCGAAAATACTGCCGGTCTCGGTCTGCTGGTCAATGGGATCGCCGGCACTGGTCACTTCGGAAGCGGCCAGTGATGCGCCCTCGTCCAGCGTGAAGCTGACGGTGCCACCCACCAGGCCGACATCATTACCTCCCCCCATATCCAGGTTCTGCGTTGCCCCCTTGGGCTCAAGGTCTCCATCCTGATTACGCTGGGATCCATCGATGGTGATGGTACCGGCGCCGGCCGTTCCCGGCGTGAATACCAGATCCGCACCGACATTGTGTGTCACTTCGACCACGTCGGTGCCCCCGTTGTCCACCAGCCGGGCCGACAAGTTGGGCGAGCTGTCATTGATAGCGCTGACCAGATCGGCCAGGTGGTCCGGATTCGAATCATCGACTGTGAATTCGCGACCATTGATCGAAAAACCGGAGATGCCTGCTGACAGTCCGGTAATATACGCGGAAGTGGAGCCTCGGGCAGCCACGCCATTGACGGTGGAAAACAGTTGCGCCACCTCGTTGGCCGGAGCGTTGGCGGGTACGTCGATCAACCGGGAAGTTCCGTCACTGCCGGAGACTTCGAGTGTATTGGCGGTATAACCGTTAAGCCGCGGATCTCCCAGTGCCAACGGCAACGGATCCGTACTGCGCCCGCCGTTGGTCTCCAGATTGGCGCCGATGACCGTGGACGGTTCGGCCGATGCGTCCAGATTGATCTCACTGTCCACCCGGGTGGTCCCGCGCGGCGGAATCTCGCCGGTGTCGATCACCAGATCCTCGACCGGGCCGCCGCCTAGGGCAACACCGTCATCGGAAGCCCGAAAACCCTGCAGGCGGTCGCCTTTGCCATTGACGATGTTACCTTCACTGTCCGTGCCAAAGTTGCCCGCACGCGAATAATTCGCTCCGGATGGGCCGTCAAGCACAAAGAAGCCCTCGCCATTGATGGCCATGTCCATGGTGTTGTTGGTGAACTTGACGTTACCCTGTGAAAAGTTCTGGCTGATGCTCTGCAGGGAGACACCACTGCCCTGCTGGGAACCACCGCTGCCCAGCACCGAGGCAGCATAGACGTCCCCGAAATTGGCGCGCGACGACTTGAATCCGGTGGTACCGGCATTGGCGATGTTGTTGCCGGTGGTGTTGATGTCCTGCTGTGCCGCATTCAGTGCGCTGAGGCCGATATTGAAACTCATGTCACTTCCCCTCTGGTGGACGAACCTGCAATTCAGTTGATCTGTATGACTTCTTCCATGGGCACCGGACCCTGTCCGGCAACGTTGAGCGTCAGGGCATTGTCCGCCCCGATGGAAACGCTGTTCACATTGGCGCTGAGCCAGGTCGGCACCTTGACAGACTCTCCATCCTGCGAAGCCTGCACCTCAAAGCGGTACATGCCGGACGGGAAACGCTTCTCGTCCGCATCCATGCCACTCCAGATGAACTCGTTGCGACCGGATGGCTGCTCACCCAGGTTATAACTGTCGACCTTCTCGCCGGCCTCGTTAAACACGGACAGGGTGACAGCACTCGACGCCGACTCCAGATCCGCCACCACGCTGACGGGACCCTCTTCCGGCAGATAGGTTTCTTCGGCCTCCACATGCACCGGCCGACCGATCAGCGAGGTGGCCTGCAGATGCTGCGTGGACTGGAAGGAAGAGGTGAACTCCTCCAGCGCGCCGGTCATCTTCTGTGATTCCTGCAACTGTGAGAACTGCGCCAGCTGGGCGATGAACTCGCCGTTCTCCTGCGGACTGGTGGGGTCCTGATTCTCCAGCTGCGCCACCAGCAGCTTCAGGAACTCGTCGCGCCCCAGATCACTGTTGGCGGCGCCAGCCTCGTCCTTTTGACGCCTGTCCATCGAATATTCGGACAGCACACTCTGCAGAGCACTGTTGTTATCGACTGCACTCATATCACTGTCCCATGCTGAGTACACGCTGCATCATGCTGCGTGCGGCGTTCATGACATCCAC
>JBNJGU010000062.1:0-13226 GCA_051747985.1 Pseudomonadota bacterium
CTGACCACGGTGAATCTGGACACCGGTCCGGACGAGTCGGGCAACGATCTCAGCACCAACACGGGCGGTGGTAACGATGTGCTCACCGGCACCGAGCTGAGCGTGCAGACAATCACCTACGACTCCGAGGTGGCGTTGAGCACGGCAAACCTGAATGCGTCGGGTGCCAACGACATTACCATCAAGGGCATCGATGTCAGCGACCCGGACTTCAATGCGTTCAGCCTGGACGTCTCCAGTCTGGCTCCCGGTACCACCCTGTTGGTGACCGGCGGCAGTCCCGCGCTAGAGTTTGGTGAAAACGGAGAGCAGTTCAACTTCGACAATAACGGCGAAGAGGTGGATCCCTACGAACCACCTTTCGGTGAATTGGGTGAAGGTGGCGAAGGTGAGATCCTTCTCCCTCCGGAGTTGGAGTTCCCCGAGCAGGGAGAGACTGTCTACTTCGGCTATGAGTATGATGAAGTGGCGGACGAGTACATCCTGCACGAGGACGATCAGGGCAACTACTATGCCGGTGTCTACGGCGAGGAACTCAGCTTCATCAATCTCAATGGCACTGGCGGTGCACATGATGTCCATCTTGGCGTCCTGGCCGACATTGATGGCACGGATGACTACGACGACGAGAACAACTTCCTGAATGATGCGTTCCATCTGCAGGGGGTTGATCCGACCAATCCGACACGCACGACAGCCATTCTCGGAGAGGGTAACGTCAATGGCAATATCGTGGCTCCGGAGCTGGAAGCGGGAAGCACCTGGCGCTTTGATGACGCCCAGATCACGCTCACCGATACGGCCATTCTGCAGGACGATTCCAACCTTGTGATGGATGACGGCATTTTGGTCATCGATGGTGATGTGGATCTCAGTGCGGTCAATATCGATATGGAAGATTCCTACATCAAGGTAGAGGAAGGTTCTTCATTGACACTGACCACAAACCAGTTGTCTCAACTGGCGACGAATAATACGCCGATTTATGGCAGCGGCACGACCAGGGTGATTGATGATCCTTCGGGGGATCCACCAGCACCGAACGGTGACGACCTGACTCCGTTTTTCCTGGATTACGTCGCCAGTGTCGGTGTTGATCTCAGCGGCGTGACCCTGACGGCGGCGGATGCTGATCAGAGACTGAATGTGAATGTATTGTTGGCGGCCGACGATGACGGTGTATTTGTCGGTCACGACATAACGGGTTCGGATTTTGATGATGAAATGTATCTGGATCCCTGGTTGGGACCGTTCGATCATACCGTGACCGGTGGTCCGGGTGATGATGAGTACATCCTCGGTATTGGAGATGACACGTTTGTCGTGGATGAAGGAACGGACACCATCAGAAACCTTGGATTTGGTGGAGACGACCTGATCGTATCAGCCGGCGCCGAGGCTGTAGCCTATGTGGACAATCCTGGCTACGAGTTCACCGCAACGTCGGACACGGTCAATGATGGCACTGCGACCCTGAATGCCGCGAGCTCTGATTCACTGATTGACGTGTCCGCGGCGGGCGGCAGCAATGGCTTCGTGATCAACGGCAACATAGGCGCCGATGAGCTGATTGGCAGTGACCAGGATGACGTCATCAATGGTGGTGGTAACACTCCGGGTGGCATCAATGCTGGAGAAGAAGACGAGCTGACCGGTAACGGCGGTGCGGATCTCTTCCAGTTCGACATCCAGGTCGGCGATCCCGCGGACCTGGCGAGTACGGAGACAACAGCACCGTTGGATGAGGAGACTGTTTCGGTCAACACTGGCGCAGGAAGCTCAAGTGACGACTTCACCATTAACGTCAATTACGAGTTCAATGGCGTAGGCCAGAATCTCCAGATCAGCTCCGGTGATATTGCCGGAGATGTTAGCGATTCGAACGTGATCGCTGGAGCAGTTGCTAGTGCGTTGGATTCGCTTAACGGACTCTCTGCCGGTGCGTCGGGAGACGTGGTTACAGTCTCTGGTGATGATGGCAACTCCTTTGCCTTCACGGGGTCGGAGGTATCAGCGACTGCAACCAGCGGCACTGCGCCGACCTTCAATGCTGCTGCAGATGGTACCGACACGGCCCAGGAGTCTGAGGTTAGTATCACTGGCACGGTCAATGCGGGAGATATTTATAGTGTCTTGGTGACATTGGCCAACGGTCAGAATATCGGTGCGGAGTATGAAGCTGGCGCATCCGATGGTCTGGCTGAAGTTGTGGCTGGTCTTGCCGACGCATTCAACGCTGTAGCGCCGGGAAGCACTGTTCGTGCCGATTACGATGGTAATACTGATTACTCGGACGGTGATCCGATATCAGGAACTGCCACTGTCTTCCAGCTTGTCGATGAGGAAGATGACAACGGTGGTTTTTCTATCCTCCTTGGGGAACAAGGCTCCATCGATGGTACAGGTGCCTCTTCGTTGCTGACGAACCCAGCTAACCAAGGCTCGCTGGGCGATGCCGATGCAGACACGATTACGGACTTCACCACGAGTGAGGACACGATCAGTCTGGGTCTGGATGCGGGCACCTTCGGCAACTACTTCGAGGACAGCGGTCAGTCCAACTGGACTGACGCCTTCAACGAGGCTAACAACCAGTTCGACGGTGCGACGATCTACTACCTGACGTCTACGCCGAGCGAGGAAGGCCTGTTGTTCTTCGACGCCAACGCCGACGGCGAGGCTGATGGTGTGGTGCAGTTGACGGGTGTGGACAACACCAGCTTCGACTACACCGACATCGTCGCGTAACGGGTGTGAAAGACGCCGGTGGCCCTTCGGGGTTGCCGGGGTGCAAGACGGAAAAAACCCCGTCCGGGCAACCGGGCGGGGTTTTTTCTCGTCGACTATGACGCCATAATACGACGCCGCAGATAACCGGAATCACGGGGACCGTCATGACGCAATTCCGTCCGATCGATACGAAATCTCACCGCAGTCACGGCTGGCAGCCGGTACGGCAGTTTTCCTTTGCCGCCGGTGATGCGGCGGTGCCGGTGGCACTGGCGGAGCTGTCCGACATCAGCGCCATCCATCCGCTGGCCTTTGCGCGGACGGGCGATGGCGGCTACCGGCTGGTGGCGCTGACCGGATTGCACAAGGGGAAGAACGTACTGATCGGTCCCGAGGGACGCTGGATGGCCGAGTACCTGCCCAGTGTCTACCGCGCCTATCCGTTCGCGTTGCGCCGGGCCCGGGGTAATGATGACGAGGAGCGTCAGGCCCTGGTTTTCGATCATGACAGCGGTTTGTACAGGGAATCTCCGGATCCAGCCAGCGGAGAACAACCGTTTTTTGAGGAGGATGGCAGCCCGACCGAGCGCCTGAAGGGCATGATCGGATTCCTGCAACAGGTCCTGGCCAGCCGCGCCCGAGCGGACCTGGCAGTGGCAGCGCTGAACGCGGCCGGGTTGTTGACGGATTGGACCTGGGAGATCGACAACCCGGATCCGGACACGCCCCTGCTGAATGGCCTGAAGGCTGTGGATTCCGAGGCATTGCAGGCGCTGGACGGGGACCAACTGGTCCATCTCAGGGATGCGGGTGCGCTGGAAGTGGCCTACGCCCAGCTGTTGTCGAGGCGCAGGGTCCGGCGTCTGCAGGCTGTTGATGCGCACTGGCGCAAGCGCAAGGATCGTACCCGGCAGGTACCGGAGGATCTGGGCCGACTGCTGGGCGATGATGACACGCTCAGTTTCGACTGAGCCTCGGCGTCACCGTCTGTGCCCGGTTTCCCCACCATGGACGAGAACGTGGAATTAGATAGGGCCACTGGGTTGGTGTCGGCTGTTTCCCTTCCGTATACTGTCGACTTTTGCGCTACATCGGGCGCCTGTCGATAACACGCGGTGGTGGGATGGCAAACATACTTTGCGTATGGGAGATGGGTAGCGCACTGGGGCATCTGGCCAACCTCAAGCCCTTCGTCGACCAGGCACGGGCTCATGGTCATCAGGTGACGCTGGCCCTAAAGGAGCTGCAGAACACGCACCTGTTTTTTCCTGATGCTTCGCTGGCCCGCTTTCAGTCCCCGTACCTTCACCGCCCGCCGGGTCGACGCTACCAGCCTCTGCGCTCCTTTACCCAGCTGTTGCTCCAGCGTTTCGAGACCACTGAAGAGTTGGAGACATTGTGCCTGGCCTGGTGGAGCATCTTTGATGCCGTGCGGCCGGACCTGGTGATCTATGACTACGCTCCGGTGGCCCAGCTCGCCAGCCACGGTGCTCCCTGGCAGAAATGGGCGGTCGGCAGCGGCTTCCTGCTTCCTCGCACGGACCTGCCCTACCTGGGTGTTTTTCCCAGGATGCCCAATTCGCCCCGGAATGTGGCCAGTCTTGAGGAAGCGGAGCAGCATCTGTTGACCCTGGCCAATCAGACCCTGTCACGCCTCGGTCAACCGGGGCTCACTCGCGTTCGGGGGCTCTATGAGCAGCTGAATCGCCAGTGGTTGCTGACCTGTCCCGAGCTCGACCATTTTGGCAGGCGTCCCGGTCATACCTACCTGGGCAAGACAACACTGTCGGGTGGCGCGGCACCTTCATGGCCGGCACGGCCAGGCCCCCGGGTGTTTGGTTACCTCTCCAACTGCGCGGCTATCGAGCCCCTGCTGGATCAACTCGAGCGCCATGGGGCTTCGGTGGTGATCTACAGCCGCGACCTGCCCGATGCCCTGAAGGAGAGGTTTCCCGACATGGTTTTCTCCCATGCCCCCGTCGATATGCATGCGGTGGTCGAGCAGGCCGACCTGGTGATCAACATGGCCAGCCACGCTACCGCGCTGACGGCGTTTCTGGCCGGGATACCCCAGGTCCTTCTACCCCGCCACCAGGAACAGCAGTTCCTGGCCTGGCGTCTGGTGGAACGCGGCGCGGGCGTGGCCATCCCGCCCCGCGCTGTCGAGGTCTCCAGAGAGTTCAGGAATGCCATGGGGCTGGTCGAGCGCGGCCGTCAGATCCGGCCTCCCGGTCTGTTCGAGGAGTTCACCGGTCGACGCCTGAAGAAGGCCATCGATGACGCGATGATGGAGCTTGCTTCGGGTTGATCCCCGGGCGCGTGGTGGACAGCTGTGCCTGGCTGCGGGTCCGGCGGCGCTTGACCTTCCTCCAGCACCCGGTGACAATGCCATCCCCATTCATCCCTTATCAGCAGTCAAGGAGTTACAGACCCATGGCCGAGGAACAGCAAGCCGCCACGGACGCCGCGCAACAGCCACAGAAAGTGACCATCGACGGCGTCGATTACGATTTCAGTGCCCTGTCCGAGAAGGCGCGCAACCAGGTCGCGAACCTGCGTGTGACCGACCAGGAGATCAACCGCATCAAGCAACAGCTGGCCATCTACCAGACGGCCCGTGCGGCCTTCGCCCGGGCGCTGTCCGAAGAATTGCCGGGTCAGGACGGCGCCGCCGGCGAAACCACGGAAGCACACTGAACCGCCTGATGACGGAGACCCATGTCCGACCTCCTGAATGATCCGGATCGCCGGCGGTTGTGCGAACTCCTCCCGGAGGACGGCACGTCCGGCCCCTGGACGGTCAGTGACATCCGTCTGGACCGGCTTCGGGTCATGGGCAATGACCGCGCCCGGGCCCTGCGCCTGTCGGTGCGGTTGTCCCTGGTGGGAACGGCGCCCGAGCAGCAGCACCACCTGTGTCTGTGTCTGGACAGCGACCGATGGGCCTGTGCGCAGCCGGGGCCGCCAGTGCATGTGCCGGACGGCCACGGTCCCGTGGTACCCGGTGAACCGGATACCCGCCTCACCTACTCCATCAGTGACATGCGGGTGAGCGACGTCCCGGAGGAGCAGAACCGCTTCTGGATGAAATACATCTACCCCGAAGTGGCCCATTCGGGACTGGTTCCCGATGGCGGGCGCGACGATTCGCTTGGCGATGAGATTCTGCAGCGCCTTTCGGACTGGATCGGGCAGACACTGCGGGTGGACCATGTCGGTGGCGCGGTGGACTGCGCACTGACCGGCCCGGCGGGCTTCTTCGGCCCGGTCGAGCATCAGTTGCTGGAGCGCAGCGGGCAGCTGGACCTGGAGGTCGATGCCACGCGGCTGGCCGCGTTGGACAACGACGAGGATACCGGCGGCGAGGGCACCACCTTCCTGACGCTCTACGGCGAACGCCATGGCCGCTGGCTGTTGCACCGCAGGACCGCGCTTGTCCGCAAGGCCCGCCGGCGGGAAAACCCGCCGCCAACCCGTTTCCAATGTGATGTCCAGGTGGCCGACAGTGCCGACGAGATGATCACCCTGGCCGGGCTGGGCGATCTGCAGAAACGCCTGTTTGCCCGGGCGGACATCCTGCCCAGCGCGCGTCTCCAGGAGGACACGCCCACCGAGCCGGCAAAGGAACCGACGAGCCTGGATGTCAGCGCCATACCCGAACGGTCGCGCCGCTATGTCCAGGCGCTGGTGGGCATGGCACAGCAGGGCCAGCTCACTTCCGGCGATCTGGATGTGATTCTGAGGCTGGCGCGACACGTCGGCCGACGTAAACCGTAATGCACTGGAGCGTGTGAAGTGAGTGAATCGACCGAAGTCATCGATACCCGACCGACAATTCCCGTGTTGTCCCGCCTGACGACGGTCTACGTCCCGGTGGAGGACCGGGTCCGCGTCAGTGGACGGATCGGACAGGACCGCGTGGTGGTGATCTGGCTGACGCTGCGCCTGCTCAATCGCATGATACCGATGCTGACCGAGTGGCTGGAAAAGCAGGATACCGCGGTGCCCCGCGGAGACCTGCTGCAGAGTGTCAAGCAGGAGCGGGCCCACAGCCAGCATGTCGAGAAAGCCCGGGAGGACGCTGGCAAGGGGGAGAATGTGACGGTGCCGGCCGATGCCCCGGATGATGAGTGGCTGGCCCTGGGCCTGGAGTTCAAGCAACGCGATGAGCGTCTGTATCTGCTGTTCAGGGACCAGCCCAAGGACCCCGGACATACGGTGGCCCTGCCCCTGCAGCCGGTGCAGCTGCGTCAGTGGCTCAACATCTTGCGTGCCGCCTATCGGGCCGCCGAGTGGCCGGTCACCGTCTGGCCCGAATGGCTACAGGAGCCGGAGGCGGCGGCCTCCATGACGAGCAGTACCTCGTTGCATTGAACCGTTCACCGGGTCTGGAGAATGGCCGCCAGCACATCCTCGAGACCCGCGTTCCCGCCCTTTGGGTCCGCGCCCTCCAGTGACCAGCTCTGCGTCGCCATGCTGCTCAGCATTGGGACCAGAGCGGTGCGGTCCTGCGAATCCAGTGCCTCGTCCTGCCCGACCGCGCTGGCGATCACCAGATGATCGATCCGGTCGAACGGCACACCGAATCGCAACATGGCGGCGTCGTGCACATGCACCGCGATCCATTCCACACACGGGTCCCGGATGAGGAATCGTGCGCCATGCACACTGTCCGCTGGACCACGGAGCACCGAGTGCCCGTCGATGCTGACCCCGGAGCCATCAACGACGCCAACGCCGCTGTGCTGTTGCGACAGACGAGATACCAGCGCCTGGAAAGCGCCATCCTGTTCGCCGCCGATCACCATGATGACCGGTATTCTGCCGCTCTCGCAAACCAGTGATTGCAGAATCCGCCCGGGTACATCGGCGGCCATCTGCGGCTGTGCATTGACTTCGCAGATTGCGGCCCCGGTCTCCCGCCAGGATCGTCCGATGTCGGGTATCAGCAGGTCCACGCCGGCGATATCGAGACGCAGAATGCGTGCGGCACGCTCTGCCAGCCGGAGATTGTCGGGGTGCGCGAGCTCCAGCACCCGCTTGATTCGTCCCCCTGTCGACAGGTTGGCGGCACCGCGCAGGCGGACGGACTGACCCGTGGCCGGAATGCCATCGACCGTCAGTGACTGTCGCCGCAGCCAGCGATGGGCTTCCTCGTCCATCCTGATCGGCTGCAGCAGTGTGGTGCCGGTCGGTCCGCGCCGCGAGTCCGCATTGGCGATCTCCACCAGCTCACGCACTGACGAGACGCCGTCGCCCGTGACCCCGGCGGGAATCCGTTGACTGGCCGAGCGCGCCTGTCCCTGGATGACCTGGATTCGATAGTCGTTGCCGCTGACGTGCTCTTCCACGATGAGGGTCCGCGATACCTGCGAAGCATATTCGAACGCTTCCCTGACTTCTTCGTCGTTGCACAGGAAGGCCTGCACGCCCCTTCCGCCGTCACTGCTCGCCGGCTTGACGACTACCGGGAAGCCGAGGGAATGGGCGGCCGCCAGGGTTGCCTTCAGGTTGCCAGCGGAGCGTTGTGCGGGAACAGGGATACCAGATTGACGCAGAACTCTGGCCGCCAGACGCTTGTCCCTTGCCACACGGGCCGATATCAGGGGGGTGGCATCGGTGAATGAACTGTCCAGCCAGCGCGCCCGGCTACCCCAGCCGAACTGATAGAGGTTACCCGCCATCCGGAACCACGGAATACGTTGCCGGTCCGCCGCCTCCAGAAAATACCGCATATTGATGCCTTCCGGCGCGGCGCCGCGGATCGGACCGATACATTCCTGCAGCGATGCGCGGACATCGGTGTGCCACGTTTCCTGGTCGTTACCGTTTTTCAGGCACGTCAGGAAACGTTGCGCGATGGCATGGATGACCGGCTCTCCCGACTGGACGGATGGCAGGATGAGTCGGACCGTGTCCGGGCTGGCCTCGTGCCGGTGTGCCTCGGCGGGGTGGAACAGCGGCCAGCCACCGTGGTGCAGAAGCGTGAGCATGCCACTGATCAGCGTTTCCATGGTGGGCGATCCGACGTCGTCACAGATGAGGTCGTCGGGTAATGCCTCATCGGTCAGCTCTCGGATGATTCTGTCCACCGACTGTTGCATTCCGGCACTCGACTCTTCGCGCAAGCGGATGTCGAGTACCACCGCGGGTTGACGCCAACCGGGCAGGTAGCCCTGCACGCCCTGCACCCGGAGCAGATGGTTTTCTGTGCCTGAATCCATGCCATGGGTTCCTTATCCGGGGCCGGCCCCGGCCGATTGTCTGAAGGGCCCGCGCTGGAGCATCTACTGCCGCAGTTGCACAATCCACAGTTTCGATCTAGGCTTGATACAACGGAAATCACTCAGGGAGTCAGAGCGATGCACATCATCCAGAACATCACCGTCGTGGTCCGCCACGGTGTCATTATAGCGGTATTGTTTCTGCACGCGCAGCTGGCCTCCGCCAGTCCGTTCGGCGACCACATCCCCCGCGAGTTGGCCGAGGCGCTGCTGGCCGATCGCCCGGGCCCGGCGGCGGAGATGACCTTCAGTTCCGCCTGGCCCGATGCCATCCCCGAAATTGCCCTGCCCGCCATCTGGCTCGGCGTGACCGGGATTCACTAAGAAGGGTATGACTATCCGCAAGACAGCCGACGTGATTGTCGCGACGTATTGCATCGAGAATGGCCTACCTCTGTTGTTCTCTGATAAAGACTTCAAGCCCTTTGTAGATCACTTGAAGCTTGTTCAGGTGTGCTGACACGGTCGTGCTCTTCGCCAGAGTTCTGGCTGAACGCGCACATGCACACAATGCCGGGGCTTCACAAGACCTGTTAATGGGTCTATTATGAGGTCTTTATCCAGATGATCACGGAACTCTCCATGACACATAAAGTCCTTACCGACGTTGCCGCCAGCATTTCCGAGCTGAAGGCCAATCCCATGAAAGTCGTGGCCAGCGGGGAAGGTATGCCCATTGCCGTGCTGAACCGGAACGAGCCGGCGTTTTACTGTGTGCCCGCGGAAGCCTACGAAGCCATGATGGACCTCATAGAAGACCAGGAGCTTCTGGCTCTTGCCAGAAGCCGCATGGACGAAGAAAGTATCAAGGTTGACGTGGATGACCTATGAGTTGGCGTTCAAGAAAAGCGCTCTGAAGGAATGGAGAAAATTCGGCCCGAATGTGCGCGAAATCTTCGCGAAAAAGCTCAAGGAGCGATTGACTGATCCGCATGTTCCGTCTGCGGCAGTAAGGGGCGGGGCAAACTTCTACAAAATAAAACTCCGCCAACTGGGATATCGGTTGGTCTATTCAGTTTCAGAGTCCACTGTTACGGTTACCGTTCTTGCCATTGGCAAAAGAAACCGGAATGAAGTCTACGATATAGCGCTTTCCCGCGCGGGCGGGCCTGATTGATCCTGGCCTCTGCCATCCCGTGACACACCGTAACTGGCAGAAGCAAATGAAACCGCTTGGCTCCGCCTGCCTCAATCAGCATTACGGGCTACTGGCCTTTTTTACATTTGGTTAGCGTATGTATAAAGTATCATATGCATACACATAGAAGGTGTGACGAGCCCGGAGAATCTACCATGCGCACAAATATAGATATCGATGACCAGCTGATGAATGATGCCCTTCAGGCCACTGGTCTGAGAACGAAAAAAGAAGCCGTGGAACTCGGCTTGAAGACCTTGGTCAGATTGCACAAGCAAGCGGAAATCAGAAAGTTCAAAGGCAAACTGAAGTGGGAGGGCGATCTGGATGACATGAGAAACGCCTCATGATCCTCGTCGATTCCAGTGTCTGGATTGATTATTTCCTCGGACATGACACCCCTGAAGTGGATATCCTGGATAGAAGTCTCGGGGTACGTGCTGTTGCGATAGGAGATCTGGTCCTTACCGAGGTGCTCCAGGGATTCCGGGCGGATAACGACTATAAGATTGCCAGGTCTCTCATGGAAGAACTGACAGTCTTCGATATGCTCGGCAAGGACATGGCGGTCAAGAGTGCCGCTAACTTTCGGAAGCTCCGGAAGAAGGGTATGACGATACGCAAGACAGCCGACGTGATTATCGCAACGTATTGCATCGAGAATGGCCTACCTTTGTTGTTCTCTGACAAAGACTTCAAGTCCTTTGTGGATCACTTGAAGCTTGTTCAGGTGTGCTGACAGGGGAAACAGATGCGCCCTCATAGAGAAAACTCATGATGCTCACCGTCGGGCAGCTCAATATCCACCTTCACCTTGCCGCCCGCCGCTTCTACATATTTTTTCAGCGTGGATAGCCTGAGATCCTGGCCGGCTTTTTCCATGCCGGCAATGCTGGGTTGTTTTACACCCAGCGCGCTCGCCATCTCGGTCTGCGTTTTCCGGACCAGGGCCCGCACCTCGGCAAGATGGATGTTCAGCAAAATGGCATCGGCTTTCGCCCTGGCCTTCGCCACCACTTCCGGTTTCTCGGCTTCAAGGATGTCGTGAAGTGAACTGGCCATTTGATGGATTCCTGTGTATAGGTTTTATCCTATATAGGGTTGTAGCTATTGTCAAAATACGCCCCGGTTGCACATCCCGCATGGTCATTCTAGACTCACTACAAGAATCACTCAGGGAGTCAGAGCGATGCATACCACCCGCACCATCACCATGACCTGCCGTAGCGCCAGTCTGGCAGTACTGTTTCTTTGCGCGAGCCTGGCCTCCGCCAGTCCGTTCGGCGACCACATCCCCCGCGCGCTGGCCGAGGCGTTGCTGGCCGATCGCCCGGGCCAGGCAGCGGAGATGACCTTCAGTTCCGCCTGGCCCGATGCCATACCCGAAATTGCCCTGCCCGAGGGCGTCACCGTGCTGGGCCATCTGCTGCAGAGCCACGGACAGTTGCGGCTGGCGCTGGGCGCCGAGGCGCCGATCGGCCTGCGCCGCCAGCAGGTACTGTCGGCGCTGGAGGAGGTCGGCTACCAGGTGATCACGCCACCGCCACAGGCCCGCCCGAATCAGCGTGGCTTCGTGGACGCGACCGGCTTCCCGGACCAGATGACCGTGCAGGTGTGCGATGACGATCAGGGCGTGCTGCGTGTCGCCATTGCCGGGGAGGCGCTGGTATTGACCACCACGCCGCGTGCACCGATGCAGGTGGACTGCGAGGAGATGAGAGCGCGGTTCGACTCCAGAAGCACGGGTGGTGATCGACACCCGGCGGCGCAGCTGCAGCGAGAACTGCCCCGACTGGAGCTGCCGACCGGCGCCACCAGCCGGCAACAGTCGCCGTTCTCCCGCTTCGGCACTCACAGCACACCGGTACTGGTGCAGACACACGGCGAAGCGGTCACCGAACTGTCGCTGGAAGCCTTGCACCAGCATCTGGCCGGACAACTGCCCGAACAGGGCTGGACCCTGGATGGAGAGTCCACCGGCGGCGTCCAGGCCATCAGCAGCTGGACCCGGTCCGACGAGGATCAGGAGCTGCTGGGGACCCTGGACATTGTCGCTGCCCCGGACCCGGAGGGCCCGGCCAATGTGTTCCGGCTGCGGTTCGCGGTGCAGGTGTTGTGAGGCTCAGTAAGCCGCTCCGTTGTCAGGCAGGCTGGTGATGGGGACGTTCAAACATCATGGATCTCCCCGAAGGCCTGCTGCAGTGCCGTGAGCAGTGACTGTTCATCCGGCTGGAGAGCGTCCTGGTCCAGGTGCCGCCAGTTGCGTTCATACACGTTGAAGGCTTCCTGTGGAGACAGTTGCGTGGCGCCGTCGAGCTGCCAGGCCAGTTGCCTGAGCTGCGGATAGTTGGCCACCGGGATACGGACCGGTATCCAGCCCGGATCGCCGGATGGCCTGTTCTGCCGGTGGTCCCTTTCATGCACGTCCATATCCAGCGCCAGTGCGGAAGCGGCCGCCAGGCGGGCGCAGGGTTTACCGCGATACGTGATCTCCACGATTTCGCCGCGCTCGATGGCGGCAAGTAGCAACCGGGTGTTGAGACGCAGATCTTTGACGGTGGCATGCATAGGATTCCGACCTTGCCGTGAAAACTTCGCTATGGTTGGTTACATTGTGAAGTGTAACTTCAGTCGAGCGAATTGGTCAGTCCATTGGCTCCAGGGAGCTGGTGGGAATGTTTTAGTGGTCTCTGTAGTTCTCGTATTTCTCGCATTAAGAGCGTATATTTTTCGCATTAAGAGGTTGTATTTTTCGCAATCAAGGAAGCTTCAGATCGGCTGAAGCCCGGTGAAACCGGGCGGTTCCTGCTGACGGGTTCGGCGGACATCTTCCGCTCGGCCCGGGTGCGGGAGGCGTTACCCGGACACATGGCTCGACTGGAACTGTACCCCCTGTCATTACGTGAGCTGGCCGGGCGTGACGGCGATCGTCTGGACGCATTGTTGCGCGGGGAGTATGCCTCGTTGGGGTCGTTAGGGTGGACCCGGGAAGATACTGCGGAGAAAATCCTTGCCGGTGGTTATCCGGAAGCGCAGGGCAAGAGTGAGCGGGGCAGACAGATCTGGTTCCGCTC
>JBNJGU010000063.1:0-13221 GCA_051747985.1 Pseudomonadota bacterium
GGTGTAAGTCCCGATCAGGAGACGCCCGTGAATACATCCGTGTAGGGCTCGGCGCCCGCCATCCCTGGCGGGCGACGCTCCTGATCGGGACTTACACCGCCTCAATCCTGACCACATGAGTACGCTGCACCAATGACAGACTCCTCACCGACGAGCAGGCGCCACTACCGCGAGTACTTCTTCCAGCCCTGAACCTGATTCGGGATGCTGGCACCGACAGAGAGCCGAGGGCGGGGACAGGACGCTCAGGATCAATAAGGCCATGTATTGCCCGGACCGGAAAATCGGATAGACACGGACAACTCCGCGAGCCGGTCCCTCGGCAGGGAATCAATGGGCCCTTCCATGGCCGTTCTGCGGGACCTGGCGCGCTCTGGCGCAAGGCGTCGTGCGCCGACAATGGCCGTAGCCCTTGGCAAGCGCGACAACGCGGCGACAGGGTGCGCCAGGTCCCGCAGAACGACCATGGAAGGGCCCATTGGTTCCCTGCGCTTGGGAGTCCAATTTGCCGGGCTGGCCAATGGCCGATCCTGACGCCCCGGTTCCCGGTCTCGACTCGTGCTACGAAGTGCTCAATCACCTGTCAGGGCTGGAAGAAGTGCTCGCGGTAGTGGCGCAGTTCGTTGACGGAGTCGCGGATGTCGGCCAGCGCCTCATGCCGACTCTGCTTGGTCACCCCATCCAGCACCGACGGTTTCCAGCGCCGCGCCAGTTCCTTCACCGTACTGACATCCAGGTTGCGGTAATGGAAGAACGCCTCCAGTTTCGGCATGTAACGCACCAGGAAACGGCGATCCTGGTGGACGCTGTTGCCGCAGATGGGCGACGCACCGGGCTCGGAGTACTTCGCCAGGAAATCCAGGGTCTGCTGCTCGGCCTCGGCCTCGCTGATCCGGCTGGCGCGAACGCGATCGATCAGGCCGGAATCGCCATGGGTCTTCTGGTTCCAGTCGTCCATCAGGGCCAGCTGTTGCTCGGATTGATGCACCGCCAGCGCGGGACCCTCGGCCAGGATGTTCAGATCACCGTCGGTCACCAGCGTGGCCACTTCGATGATCCGGTCCTGCTCCGGGGACAATCCGGTCATCTCCAGGTCAATCCAGACCAGCGTCTGTCCGGGGTCGATGCTGCTGTTCATGGTGCCGCCTCGCGTAGCGTGGAAAGGGTCCGTGATTGTAGCAGAGCGTCCCGCGGATGGCAGTGGGCCCGGCGCTGCAGTAGAATCGCGCCATGAGCAGACGACACCTGAGTGAACACCAGTTACGACGGATCCGGCAGCAGCAGAAGGACCGGCGTGGCCGCTCTCGTGGCCGGGACCCGGATACGCCCCCGTCCGGGGATGACGGGGCCGCGCTGGGAACGGAGCAACCCGGCCTGGTCGTTTGCCACTATGGGCAGCAACTGGACATCGAGTCACTGCATGAGGACACCGATGGCGAACTGTTCCGCTGCCACCAGCGCAGCAACCTGCCTCCACTGGTGACCGGTGACCGCGTCATCTGGCAGCCCGACGACGCTGGTGGTGGCGTGGTGGTGGCACTGGAGCCGCGCCGCTCTGAACTGGTCCGGCCCGGCTTTCGGGGCGAGCTGCGCCCGGTGGCCTCGAACATCGACCGGGTACTGGTGGTCATCGCACCGGCGCCCGAACCCCATGCCAACCTGATCGACCGCTATCTGGTGGCAGTGGAAACGCTCGGCCTGGAACCGGCCATCGTGCTGAACAAGACCGACCTGATCCGTACCGATGAACAGCGGCAGTCACTGCAGGCCCTGTTGGGAATCTACCGGGATATCGGCTACGCCGTACTGGAAACCTGTTGCCAGAGCGGCAGTGGCCTGGATGAGCTGCGCCACTGGCTGCAACAACATACCGCCGTCCTGGTCGGCCAGTCGGGCGTGGGCAAGTCGTCGTTGATCAATGCCCTGCGCCGGGACGCCGGCCTGCTGCCGGAGGATGACGCCGCCATCGGCGCCCTGTCCACGGGCCGCACCACCGGTACCCACACCACCACGGCCACCCGACTGTACCACCTGCCGAACAGCGGCGACCTGATCGATTCCCCCGGTATCCGTGAATTCAGCCTGTGGCCGCTGGAGCCGGCGGAACTGATGCGGGCGTTCGTCGAGTTCCGCCCCTGGCTGGGGCGCTGCCGGTTCCGGGATTGCAGCCACCAGCACGAACCCGGCTGCGCCCTGCGGGCCGCCGTGGCCGCCGGCGACATTCATCCGGGCCGCCTCGCCAGCTACCAGCACATTCTGTCCGCGCCTTCCGCATGACCCGCGACCACGGGCGCTACAATAAGTAACATTACACGGACCTGTCACGGTTCCCATCCGGCTTCACCTGTTTTATAAATCCGTCCGGATGGCGGACTCCGCGACCCACAATCGCCTGCATCCACGGGATAGCCGGGATACTGCCGCCGTACCGTATAACTACAGAATAACCACTTTACCGATTTCAGGGGATTGAATCATGCTTACTGACGCCCGAATGCGCCGATCATTCGCTGCGCGCCCGTTGGCCCTTGCCATGGCCGGCCTGCTGACCACCACGCTGCTGCTTCCGGCGCAAGCCCAGGAACTGGAGCCACTGGACGACGACGCCTCGACGGTCACCTACGGCGGCGAATTCTTCGAGCAATACGAACCCAATACCGTCAACGACATGCTGGACCGGATTCCCGGCATTGCGCTGGCGCTGGACAGCAATGACGACGGCAACAGCCGGGGCCTCGGAAACGAGGACCAGATCCTGATCAATGGCCAGCGCATGGCCGGAAAGGCCAACGAGGCCCGCAACCAGCTGAGCCGGATCGCTGCCAACCAGGTCGACTACATCGAGATCATCCGCGGCACCTCCAGTTCACTCGGCGCCCGCAGCTCCGGCCTGATGGTCAACATCGTCCTGCTGGAAGCGGCCAGCCGCTCCAGCATCAGCGCGGAGGCCAATGTCGACTTCTACGATGACGACACGGTCAGTCCAGGCGCCTCGGTTTCACTGAACGGTCAGCGCGGTGCCCTGGGCTATGTGCTCAGTGCCGCCTCCGAGCCCCGCTACGAACAGCGCGACAGCTTCGAATACAACTTCCTCGGTGACTGGACGCCCGCCGGCACCATCTACCGCAATGAGGTCCGGGAGCGCGATGATGTCTCGCTGAGCACCAACCTGACCTGGGACCTGAGCCTGCAGGACCGGATCCAGTTCAACGCCCAGCTTGAAAACCGTGATGCTCCGATGACCTATGACCGGGAGATCACCGACCTGCTGACCGATCCACCCGAAGAGCGCTTCGAGCACGAATTCAATGACGCCACCGACGAGCGCTGGGAGATTGGCGGCAATTACGAACACATTTTCACCAACGCGGACCGCTTCCGTTTTCTGGTCATCGTCAATGAAACGGACCAGGGCAGCATCCGCCAACGCTATAGCAGGGAAACCCCGGATGAGGAAGGCGACAAGACCCTGTTCATGGACACCTCGTCCACCGAGCAGGAGCGCATCGCCCGCACCTCGTGGATCCATGATCTGGGTGCCTCGCAGGGCCTGGAGATCGGTGTGGAGCGGGCCCAGACCATCCTGGACTCCAGTCTGGCCATCGGTCTTCCCGGAGCGGGCGAACCCTCGCCGGAAACCGGTGGCCTGGTACCGGTGGCCTTTCCCAACGCGGACAGCCGCGTGGAAGAAATGCGCTATGAGACCTTTGCCATCCACAACTGGCAGCTCAACCCGTCCATGTCCCTGGAAAGCTCGCTGACCTGGGAGACATCGGAAATCACTCAGACCGGTGATACCCGCAACCAGCGTGATTTCGACTTCATCCGGCCCAAATTCGATTTCCGCTACGACATCACGTCGACCCTGCAGGTGCGTGCGCGCGTGGAGCGATTCATCTCCCAACTGAGCTTCGACCAGTTCGTGGCGGCAGCGGATACCGACGATGAACAGCGTGATGCCACCGCCGGCAACCCGGACCTGGTCCAGGAGAAGGCCTGGCAATATGAACTGAACATGGAATATCGCCTGCCCGATGACAACGGCGTACTCAATGCCCGGGTGTTCTATCATGACCTGGAAGACGTCATCGACCGGGTCGCGATCCCCACCCAGTCAGGGGACCTGCTTTCCGGGCCGGGCAATATCGGAGATGCCTGGAAGGCCGGCCTGGCGCTGGATGCCAGTACCCGGCTGAGTTATTTCGGGCTGCCCGACGCCATCGTCACCGCCGGAGTGCAGGTGGAAGACTCCGAGGTCACCGATCCGTTCCTCGGCATCGACCGGCGTCTGCAAAGGCATGGTCGAGGCAGTGTCAGTCTGGGCTTCCGTCACGACATCACCAGGCAGAACATCACCTATGGATTCGACTATCGTGACAGCTTCAATGATGGACTGAAGCGCTACGATATCCAGCAGATCGAATCGTTCAATGCCGATGCATTCATGGTGGCCTATCTGCAGAAAGTGGCCTTTGGCGGAGTCACCTTCCGCCTGGAGTCGATGAACTTTCTGGACACGGGACGTTGCCGCATCCGGACCCGTTATCCGGAACGAATCAGGGAGACCATCCCCTCACTGATCGAGGATTCCTGCTCCAATGCGGGCCGCAAGTACGCCATCAAGATCCGCAGCACGTTCTGAGACCCGCCAGGCAGCCGCAGGGAAGCGGCCACCTCAGAACACTTCCGGGGCCGGCATGAAATCATCCACGGTACGGTCCCGTGCATTCGGGTCTCCCGCCTCGGGAAGGCGGCCCTGCAGTGCCGAATCAGCCATTTCGGTCATCACCAGGATGACGAGGCGACGGTTCGCCGGGTTGGTCGGATCCTCCTCATCGAACGGGGCGGACGCACCCATACCGACAATCTGGGCAAAGCGCCCGTCATCCAGCCCTCCTTCAACCAGGGCACGACGCGCGGCCTGTGCCCGATCCGAAGACAGTTCCCAGTTGGAATACTCCCCGTCGACCCCGTTGGACAAGGGCAGGTCATCCGTATGCCCGTAGACGGAAATCGCATTGGGAACGGGCTGTAGTACTTCGGCGACCATCCAGAGCAGTTCCCTGGCCAGCGGATGAAGCCGGGCGCCACCGCCACGGAATAGCGGCTGGCCGGTCTGATCCACCAACTGGATGGTAAGGCCATCGGTGCCCTCCTCGATCAACAGGCTGTCCTGAATCCATTCAAACTGCTGCTGTCCGGCCAATGCCTCTTGCAGCTCTTCGGCGACGCCACCCAGTACCTCCTTCTCCCGCAGCCGGACCAGCTCCAGGTACTCGATCTGCTCGCGTTCCATGGGTGACTCGGCGACCTGCTCCTGATCCTCCCGCACCAGGGCCGAATCCAGCCCCTCATTGGCCAGATTCAGCGGCCGTCCTCCCAGGTCCAGTACATAGGGCGTCCCCCCGTCACCCTCATCCGCCAGGCTGCGGGGATCGGAAAAATAACCGGAAATGGCGCGCCGCTCCAGCTCGGTGGTGGATTCCATCAGCCACAGGACCAGGAAGAAGGCCATCATCGCCAGCGCAAAATCGGCAAAGGCGATCTTCCACGATCCGCCGTGCGCGCCGCCGCCCCGCTTCCGGCCACGCCGGATGACGATGGTCTGTTCATTATTGGCCACGCCCGACTCCCGTCAGTCTGCCGTTCATTTATTCCGGATGTGGTCTTCCAACTCCGAGAAACTGGGGCGATCCGTCGAGAAGAGGGTCTTGCGGGCGAACTCCACGGCCATCTGCGGCGGCAATCCGTTGGAGGTGGCGACAATGGCCGCCTTGATACACTCGAACACCTTGATCTGCTCTCCCGCCACCGATTCCAGCCGCGCGCTCATCGGCCCGATGAAACCGTAGGCGAGAAAAATGCCCACGAAGGTGCCGATCAATGCCGCCGCCACACTCTGACCCAGCTCCTCCGGCGGACCGCCCAGTTTCTGCATGGTGATGACAATGCCCAGCACCGCGGCCACGATACCGAAACCGGGCAGGGCATCGGCCACCCGGTGGACGGCATGGGACGGTTCGTTGAGTTCATGCTCCTGGGTCTCGATCTCCGAGTCGATCATGGCCTCGATCTCGTGCGGCGCCAGATTGCTGGTGGTCAGCACACGCAGGTTGTCCACGATGAACTCGACGATACGCCGCTCTCGCAGTATTGCCGGATAGCGGGTGAAAATGCCGCTTTCCTCGGGCGCCTCGATGTCCGCTTCCACCGACATCATGCCCTCGCGACGGGCCTTGTTGAACAGGTCATAGAGCAGGCTGAGCAGATCCAGATACTGCGCCTGACTGGTGGTGGCACCGAATATGGCACGCGGCAGCTGCTTCCCGGTCTCCTTGACCAGGTGCATGCTGTTGGAGATCAGGAACGCCCCCAGCGCCGCGCCCAGAATGATGATGAACTCCGACGGCTGCCACAGCACGCCGAGCACACCGCCATGAGAGATGTAGCCTGTGGCGACACTGACCAGGACAACCACGAAACCGACCAGAAACAGCATATGGGTAATTCACTCCTTGTACTCCCAGAGGTAATCGGTACATGGCGGCAAAGCATTAATGTTTTTTGCTATGATGCGCGCGCACTCCCGCGGAGATACCTCATGGCCTACCGACTGTTCCTGCTGCTTCAACACCTGGTGCCCCAGCACCTGTTATCGCGATCGGTGGGCCTGCTGGCGCGGTGCCGACTGCGCTGGATCAGCCAGCCCTTCATCCGCTGGTTCATCCGACGCTATGGCGTGGATATGAGCGAGGCGCGGCAGGAAGACCCCGGCGCCTATGCGGATTTCATCGACTTCTTCACCCGGCCCCTGAAGCCCGGTATTCGTCCTCTGGCGGGTGACGAGGCCACGGCGGTCTGTCCGGCCGATGGTATCGTCAGCCAACTGGGGCGGATCCGCAATCAGTCACTGCTGCAGGCCAAGGGACGCCATTTCACCCTGGAGGCACTATTGGGGGATGAGCAGTCGGCCGCCACCTTCCGCGATGGCAGTTTCGCCACTGTGTACCTGTCCCCCCGCGACTACCACAGGGTGCATATGCCATTGGGCGGCCGACTGACGGCCATGCGGTATATCCCCGGCAGGCTGTTCTCCGTCAATCAGACCACGGCCGACGGAATCGACAACCTGTTCGCACGCAATGAGCGGGTGGTCTGCCTGTTCGATACCGATGCCGGGCCGATGGCCCTGGTACTGGTCGGTGCGATGATCGTCGCCAGCGTGGAAACGGTATGGTCGGGTGAAGTCTGTCCGGCGGCGGGCGGCACGTTTCACGAGGACCACAGCAGACGATCGCCGGCGGTACAGATTCCCAGAGGGGGAGAAATGGGGCGCTTCAAGCTCGGCTCCACCGTCATCGTGCTGTTCGGCCGTGACGCCGTGACACTGGACGAGCGCCTGCGCGCGGGCGGTACTGTCCGGATGGGTCAGGCCCTGGGCAGCGTTTCCGGCGCCAGGAACGTGCGGTAGGCGATATTGTCCGTCTCCTCGTGGAAGGGATACCCGATCTGCTGCAGGCGCTCACGGAATTCCCGCCGATCGCCGCGGGCCACCTGGATGCCGACCAGCACCCGTCCGTAGGCTGCCCCGTGGTTGCGGTAGTGGAACATGGAAATGTTCCAGCGCTCCCCCAGCGCATCCAGGAACTGCATCAGGGCACCGGGACGCTCGGGAAATTCGAACCGGTAGACGCATTCATCGCTGACCGAGGCGGTCCGGCCTCCCACCATGTGACGGATGTGCACCTTGGCGGCCTCGTTGTCGGACATATCCTCCACATGAAATCCGCGATCGCGCAGGTCCTGCATCAGGGACAACCGATCCCCCGGGTCATCGCCGGTCTCGATGCCGACGAAGATCTTGGCTTCGGCGGCGCTGCCGAAACGGTAATTGAACTCGGTGATGCTGCGCCGGCCCAGCACCTGTGAGAAACGCCGGAAACTGCCGGGCGCCTCGTCGATGGTCACGGCCAGCACCACCTCCCGACTCTCGCCCAGCTCGGCGCGTTCAGCGATATGCTGCAGACGGTCGAAATTGACGTTGGCACCGGTGACCACGCCCGCCAGCACCCGATCCCGCCAGCCCTTGTCGCGGATCGCCTTCTTCATGCCCGCCACGGCCAGGGCACCGGCCGGCTCGGTGACGGCACGGGTGTCGTCGAAGATGTCCTTGACCGCCGCGCAGATCTCATCGGTATTGACCGTGACCACCTCATCGACCGTATGCCGCAGAATACGGAATGTTTCCCTGCCCACCTGGTTGACCGCCACGCCATCGGCAAACAGACCGACCTGTGACAGCCTGGCCCGACGTCCCCGCTCCAGCGCCAGCTTCAGGCACGCGGAATCCTCCGCCTCCACGGCGATCATCTTCACGTCCGGACGCAGATACCGCACATAGGCCGCCATGCCGGCCATCAATCCACCGCCACCGACCGGGACGAAGATGGCATCCAGCTGGCCACTGTGCTGCCGCAGCATCTCCAGCGCCACCGTGCCCTGCCCGGCGATCACCGCCGGATCATCGAAGGCGTGGACGAAGGTATAGCCCTTCTCCTCCACCCACTGCATCGCATGCGCCGCCGCCTCATTGTAGGTATCTCCGTGCAGGATGACGCGCGCTCCGCGATTACGCACCGCGTTGACCTTGATCGGCGGCGTGGTCACCGGCATCACGATCACCGCCTCGATGCCCAACCGGTTGCCGGCCAGCGCCACGCCCTGCGCATGGTTGCCCGCCGAGGCCGCGATCACGCCGCGCTCTGCCGCTGCCGCCGACAGACCGGCCATCTTGTTGTAGGCCCCGCGCAGCTTGAAGCTGAACACCGGCTGCAGGTCCTCGCGCTTGAGCAGGATGGTGTTGTCCAGTCGTCTGGACAGACCGCCGGCCTGCTGCAACGGGGTCTCGATGGCCACATCGTAGACCTTGGCGGCGAGAATCTGTTTGACGACCTTTTCCATCAGGGAGTACAACTCCGTATAATCAATCACGAATGAACCGGGAACGCGGGACTTATAGCATGGATCAGAATGAATTGAAAAAAGCCGTGGCGCAGGCCGCCGCCGACGCTGTCGAAAAGCGGCTGGATGACCGCACGGTGATTGGCGTCGGCACCGGTTCCACCGCCAACCTGTTCATCGAATGTCTGGGCCGGTTCCGCCAGGATATCCAGGCCACGGTGGCCAGCTCGGAAGAGACCGCCCGCCGGCTGAAGGATCTGGACATCCCGGTCATGGACCTGAATGCGGTCGACGAGGTCACCGTCTACGTGGACGGCGCCGATGAGAGTACCGAACACCTGCAACTGATCAAGGGCGGTGGCGGCGCCCTGACCCGGGAGAAGATCATCGCGGCCGTGGCGCGGGAGTTCATCTGCATTGCCGACGAAAGCAAACTGGTCGGGGTGCTGGGCGCGTTCCCGGTGCCGGTGGAGGTCATTCCCATGGCACGCAGCCATGTCGGACGTCAGGTCGTGAAGCTGGGGGGTGACCCGGTGTTCCGCGAAGGATTCGTCACGGATAACGGCAACATCATCATCGATATCCATAACCTGGACATCATGGATCCGATCAGACTGGAGGAGCAACTGAATCAGATCACCGGCGTGGTGACCAACGGCCTGTTTGCGGTGCGTCGGGCGGACCAGCTGATACTGGGAACCAGGGAGGGAGTCAGAACACTGACCGCCCGTTGACGGGACGGCCAGCGTTCCGGTCATTCCGGCATCACCGGAATGGAATTGGAAAGAATGCTGGCTTTCCGGATCTTACAGGGGAGTCACGTTTTCCGCCTGGGGACCTTTCTGACCCATGGTCACATCCATCGTGACCTGCTGGCCTTCGTGCAGCGTACGTCTGCCGGTACCGTTGATTGCGCTGAAGTGGACGAACACGTCCTTGCCGCTTTCCTGCTCAATGAAACCGAAACCTTTCTCGTCATTGAACCACTTGACGGTACCTTGTACTTGATCTGACATATTTCTCTCTTGCTCTTTGCATTCGGGCTGGCCGATTACCGGCACACGGCCGGGCACGGTAACACCCTGGTTTTCATTACAAGCCGGACGGAAGGCCGGCCCCGGAGCCATCAGTGACCCCATTTCAGGCCGTGCATATCACCAGGGAGTCTGCAACAGCCTGAAGGCAGTGTACTCCACCAGAATGACAGAGGGAACAAGAATCGGGCGGAAATCCGGTGAAAAAACTCGTTCCACCGCAGAAAGCATGCGGTTCATCGCAAGCAAATCGGACGCCCGGGAACAGAACCCGCCGGGCACCATGCTGGTGCAATACCGGTCAGTCCAGGATCTTGCCCGGGTTGAGGATGCCGGCCGGGTCGAACACCTTCTTCATGGCCCGCATATACGTCATCTCGGCCGCGCTGCGACTGTACCGCAGGTACGGCTTCTTGAGCAGGCCGACGCCATGCTCGGCGGATACGCTGCCACCGTAGGACTGCACGATGTCGAACACCTCCGTGCTGACTTCGCTGCATTGCCGGAAGAACTCGTCCCGTGACAGGGAGTCGGGCTTGAGGATATTCAGGTGCACATTGCCATCACCAATGTGGCCGAACCAGATGATCTGGAAATCCGGATAGCGGCTGTTGACCACCTTTTCCACGTCACGCAGAAACTGTGGCACCTGGACAATCCTTACGGAAATATCGTTCTTGTAGGGCGTGAACCGGGAAATGGTCTCGGAGATATCCTCGCGCAGACGCCACAGGGTCTGCGCCTGCCCGGCGCTCTGGCTCATCGTGCCATCCAGCACGTGACCGTTCTCGACACAGGACTCGAAGACCCCCATGGCCGTATCCAACACGGCCTCACCGGTATTCTCGAACTCGATCAGGGAATAATAGGCGCCGGCGGTCTCGAATGGCCGCTGCAATCCTTTTTCCTCAATGACGTGTTGCATGGCCTCTTCAGAGAAAAACTCGAAAGCCGTCAGCGGCATCGCGGACTGGAACGCTTTCAACACCTCCATGACCTGTTCCATGCTGTCCGAGGCCAGTACCATGACAGTCGGATCCTGCGGTGGCCGGGTCAATGCCATGGTGGCCTCCACGATCAGACCCAGCGTGCCTTCCGAACCGATGAACAGGTGGCGCAGATCATAGCCGGTGGCATTCTTTATCAGGCCCCGGTTCAGGTCCAGCAGTTCGCCGCTGCCGGTGACCACTTTCAGGCCCATGACCCAGTCCCGGGTCAGCCCGTAGCGGATCACCTTAATGCCGCCAGCATTGGTGGCGATGTTGCCCCCGATCTGGCTGGAACCGGAGGAGGCGAAATCCACCGGGTAAAACAGCCCCTGGTCTTCGGCGAACTGTTGCAGCTGTTCCGTGACCAGGCCGGGCTGACAGATCACCTGCCGGTCCACCGGATCAAAGTCCAGAATGCGATTCATCCGGTCAAAGGCCACCACGACTTCGGCATTGGCGGCCACCGCGCCGCCACTCAGTCCGGTCCGCCCTCCGGATGGCACCAGCGCAACACCCTGGTCCGCCGCCCAACAAACCAGCGCCTGCACTTCCTCCACCGTCCCCGGCAACACAATGGCCGACGGAGCCGGATCGACGAATCGTGTCCAGTCCCTGCCATAGGTCTGCAGGGATTCGGCGTCGGTCAGGACACGGTCGGCACCGACCAGTCCATTCAGCGCGGTGATCAGGGCGTCGTGTTCAATGGCATTCGGTGCTGAAGTCATGCGATTCCTGCGGCGAAAACGGGATTGGGAAAGCCCGGTATGATACCATACCGCGCCTGTGAGAGCCTGCCCCACTGGCCGGCTGTCCCGCCAATCACCAAGACGCACTATCGTAATGGGCCCGGAGGGCCAGGATCCGCCATGAAACCGACCTCGCTGGAGAAGAGCAAAATCCGCTTCCTGTTGCTGGAAGGCGTTCACCAGAGCGCCGTCGCCTCGCTGAACGAGGCCGGCTACACCAATATCGAGTATCTGAAGACCTCGCTGCCGGAAGAAGAACTGATCGAGAAGGTAAGGGACGTGCACTTCATCGGCATCCGTTCCCGCACCCAGCTGACCGAAGCGGTGTTCGAGGCGGCCAGGAAGCTGCAGGCTGTCGGCTGTTTCTGCATCGGTACCAACCAGGTGGATCTGGATGCCGCACTGGTCCGGGGTATTCCGGTGTTCAATGCGCCGTTCTCCAATACCCGCAGCGTGGCCGAACTGGTGATCGGCCAGATCATACTGCTGCTGCGGGGCATCCCGGAGAAAAACGCCAGGGCCCATCGCGGCGTCTGGCAGAAGGCGGCCAGGGGCTCATTCGAGACCCGCGGCAAGAAACTGGGCATCGTCGGTTACGGCAATATCGGCTCGCAGCTGAGTGTGCTGGCCGAGTCCATGGGCATGAAAGTCTACCTGTACGACGTGGTCACCAAACTGCCCCTGGGCAATGCCGTACAGGTGCCCACGCTGAAGGAACTGATGCAGACCTGCGACGTGATCAGCCTGCATGTGCCGCAGACACCACAGACCGCCAACATGATCGATGCCGAAGCCATCAGTCACATGAAAAAGGGGGCCATCCTGATCAACGCTTCACGCGGCACCGTCGTGGATATCGATGCGCTGGGCCGGGCCCTGGAAGAAGGCGCGCTGGCCGGCGCGGCCATCGATGTGTTTCCCGTCGAACCCCGTTCCAACGATGAGGAATTTGTCTCCCCGCTGCGGCAGTTCGACAACTGCATACTGACACCCCACGTCGGCGGCAGCACCATGGAGGCACAGGAGAACATCGGCGTGGAAGTGGCCGAGAAACTGGCCCTGTACAGCGACAACGGCTCCACTGCCACCGCCGTGAACTTTCCGGAAGTGGCCCTGCCATCGCACCCGGGCATGCATCGGCTACTGCATATTCACAAAAACGTGCCGGGTGTCCTTTCGGAAATCAACAGCATTTTCTCGGAAAACGACATCAACATCCGCGCGCAATACCTGCAGACCAACGAGAATATCGGCTACGTGGTCACGGATATCGATCAGGAGTACAGCGACATCGCCCGCCAGAAGCTGAGCAAGGTGAACGGCACGGTGCGCAGCCGCATCCTGTTCTAGTGTACCCCGCCGCTATTAGGAAATTTTCAGTTCCTTCAGGTCGCTTTCCATGACGGAGAACATTTCCCGGCGGTGGTCGGCCGATTCATTGGCCAGATGATGCCGACCACCCGGCAGCATCGTCAGTGACAGTTGCGGAAA
>JBNJGU010000064.1:0-13159 GCA_051747985.1 Pseudomonadota bacterium
TACCGGCATGCCGTGGCCATCGCCGGTACCCATGGCAAGACGACCACCACAAGCCTGGTCGCCTCGATATTCGCCGAGGCCGGTCTGGATCCGACCTTTGTCATCGGCGGGCTGCTGAACAGTGCCGGCGCCAATGCCGGTCTGGGCGAAAGCCGTTATCTGGTGGCCGAAGCCGATGAAAGTGATGTCTCGTTTCTGCACCTGCAGCCCATGGTGGCAGTGGTCACCAATATCGAAGCGGACCACATGAGCTCCTACGATGGTGACTTCGAGAAACTGAAAAAGTATTTCCTGGAATTTCTGCACAATCTGCCTTTCTACGGTCTCGCGGTGCTGTGTATTGATGATCCTGTGGTGGCGGAGATTCTTCCGCGTGTCTCCCGGCCGGTGATCACCTACGGCTTCGCCGAAGGCGCGGATTTCCGTATTGGCGGGCTGCGGCAGAATGAGCGCTTCACCGATTTCACCGTGTCAAGGCCGGATGGGCTGGATACATTGAACGTCAGTCTCAATATACCGGGGCGGCACAATGCCCTGAATGCCACCGCGGCCATTGTCGTGGCCAGTGATGAAGGTATTGCCGACGAGTACATCTGTGGTGCTCTGAAGCGATTCGAGGGGGTCGGGCGCCGGTTCGAGATCCAGGGCCGGTTCCCGGTATCCGGCGGCGAGGTCATGCTGCTCGATGACTACGGACATCACCCCAGCGAGGTCCGGGCCACGATCGACGCGCTGCGCGCGGGCTGGCCGGGCAGACGGCTGGTCATGATCTACCAGCCGCACCGTTACTCCCGCACACGGGATCTGTATGACGACTTCGTCAAAGTGCTGTCGGACGTCGATGTGTTGTTGATGCTGGATGTGTATTCGGCGGGCGAGGCCAGCATTCCCGGCGCCGACTCACGAAGTCTGTGTGGCAGCATCCGTCAGCGGGGCAGAGTGGATCCGATCTATGTTGAAGACCAGGCCGAAGTACAGCACGTGCTGGCTGGCGTGTTGCGTGATGGTGACATCGTGATCACGCAGGGTGCCGGCAGTGTGGGCGCGTTGGCGCGACGTCTGGCGACCGAGGGAGTGGTGACTGATGAGTGAGCACAGGGACAGAGTGGCAGTGCTGATGGGCGGGCAGTCCGCCGAGCGGGAGATTTCTCTGCTCAGTGGTCAGGCGGTTCTGAATGCCCTGCGGGACGCGGGCATCGAAGCGGTCGGTATCGATGCCGGACCTGACCTGCCCATGCAGCTGAAAGACGAGGCGGTGGATCGGGTGTTCAATATTCTGCATGGACGGGGCGGAGAGGATGGACAGGTACAGGGACTGCTGGAACTGATGGGGTTGCCCTATACCGGCAGCGGCGTGTTGGCCTCTGCCCTGGCGATGGACAAGATACGGAGCAAACAGCTGTGGCAGTACGCCGGCTTACCCACTCCGTACGCCACGATTCTCGAGTCCGCTACCGACTGGAAGGCGTTGATCGATCAGTATGGCGAGATGGTGGTGAAGCCGGTGCACGAAGGTTCGAGTATCGGCATGTACATGGTCGACTCAGCGCGGTCACTGGAGCAGGCATGGCATGCGGCCGGACTGTACGACACGATGGTCATGGCCGAGCGTCGTGTCCGTGGGCCGGAGTTTACGGTCGCCATCTTGAACGATCAGGTGTTGCCGGCCATTGAGTTGGCCACGGATCGTGAGTTCTACACGTACGAGGCCAAGTACATGGACAATGACACCCGATACCAGTGCCCGGCCAATCTGACGGACAAGGAGGATCAGGAGCTGGCTTCGTTGTGTCTGGAGGCTTTTCGGGTGCTGGGTTGCCGAACCTGGGGTCGCGTGGATGTGATGCGTGACGCGGACGGGCAGTTCCAGTTGTTGGAAATCAACACGGTACCGGGCATGACCGATCACAGTCTGGTACCCATTGCGGCCAGGCAGGCCGGGCACTCTTTTGAACAGCTCGTGCTGGCCATACTGGCCAGTGCGAAGGTGGGTCGAAAGCCATGACAGAGAAGCAGCGCAAAGGCAGGCGGACGGCGTCATTCACCGCATACTCTGGCGCGGGCGAGATCCCGGAGGATTTCGCGCTGCAGAATCCCGTGCGCCGGCATCCGGACGTCGGGAAAGAAGGCAGGAAGCCCCGACGGGGCCGGCTGTTCCTGCTGCTTGCGGTATTGGGGCTGAGTGTTTCCCTTGCCTGGCAGCAGCATGGTAGTCGCGCTTCCGCGCTGGTTGCCGAACATGTATCGCTGCCGTCGGTAGACTGGCCGGAACGCCTGCTGCCGGAGGGTCCATTGCTGGACCGATCGATCCGTTCGGTCCAGATCGATACGCCACTGTCCCGACTCAAGGAAGAAGAGATCCGGGACATGTTGGCCAGCCATCTTGGCGAGGGCTTTTTCAGCCTGGATGTGGAGCAGCTCCGTGATGAGCTGCAGCGCCATCCCTGGGTGAGTCAGGCGGCCGTGCGCCGGGTCTGGCCCGACGGACTGACTGTGTCAGTGGAAGAACACCGGCCCATCGCCCGCTGGGGGCGGGACGCGCTGATCAATCTGCAGGGCGAGCTGTTCGGGGAAGGCGACATGCGGGACGCGGTGTCCCTGCCACGGTTGGACGGGCCGTCCGACAGTCCGGCCGAGGTCATGCGCCAGTACCAGCAGTTCAGTCGCATGCTCCAGTCGACCGGACTGCGTATACAGGAGCTGCGGAAAGGAGATCGCGGCAGTTGGCGGCTGGTTCTGGACAGTGGCGTGCGCGTCGATGTGGGACGTGAGGACTTGATGGAGCGGATGCAGCGATTCGTGAGGTTGTACCGGGACCGATGGCAACCGGAGGGGCGGCAGCTGGCTTCGGTGGATCTGCGCTATGCCAATGGTCTTGCCGTGCGGTTTGGCGGCATGGACGGAGAAGACGCGGCGGCCGGAACGGGCCGGGTGAACAACAGTGAATGAACCGATGGAATGTGGAGTGCCAGTGCAATGAGTACGGCAAACAGCAATAACATGATCGTGGGCCTGGATATCGGTACATCCAAGGTGGTTGCCATCGTTGGGGACATCAAGGAGGACGGCAATCTTGATGTGGTCGGTATCGGCAGTCACCGATCCCGTGGATTGAAGAAAGGGACCGTGGTCAACATCGAGTCCACGGTAGAATCGATCCAGCGGGCCGTGGAGGAAGCCGAGCTGATGGCCGGCTGTCAGATCCAGTCCGTTTACGCGGGTATTGCCGGTAGCCACATCCGTAGTATGAACTCACACGGGATCGTTGCCATTCGCGATGGCGAGGTGACCCGCGCCGACATCGAGCGCGTCATCGATGCCGCACAGGCGGTGGCGATCCCGGCTGATCAGAAAGTGCTGCACATCCTGCCCCAGGAGTACATCGTCGACTCGCAGGAGGGCGTCAAGGAGCCGCTGGGCATGTCGGGCGTGCGACTGGAAGCAAAAGTCCACCTGATCACCTGCGCCATCAATGCCGTCCAGAACATCGAGAAGTGCATCAAACGCTGTGGCCTGCAGACCGAGGAGATCATTCTCGAACAGCTGGCATCCAGCCACTCGGTGCTGACCGACGACGAAAAAGAGCTCGGTGTCTGTCTGGTGGACATCGGCGGTGGCACCACGGACATTGCCGTTTTTACGGAAGGCGCCATACGTCACACGGGCGTGATACCGATTGCCGGTGACCAGGTCACCAATGACATTGCAATGGCGCTGCGTACGCCCACCGAAAACGCCGAAGAACTCAAGATCAAATATGCCTGTGCGCTGACGCAGCTGGCCAACCCCGATGACACCATCCAGGTGCCCAGTGTCGGTGAGCGGCCTTCGCGTCAACTGTCGCGCCATTCGCTGGCCGAGGTGGTCGAGCCACGCTATGACGAGCTGTTCACCCTGATCAAGGCCGAGCTGCAGCGCAGTGGTTTCGAGGACCTGATGGCGGCCGGCATCGTGCTGACCGGAGGTACGAGCAAGATGGAAGGGGTTGTGGAGCTGGCCGAGGAGGTGTTCCACATGCCGGTGCGAATCGGTGCGCCACAGCGCAGTCGTGGTCTGTCCGATATTGTCCGCAATCCGATCTACGCGACCGGGGTCGGGTTGCTCATCTATGGCATGCGGCACCATCGGCAACGTGGTACCGGAGAGGTCGCTCCGGGACGGGAACCCGGCGTCAGTCTTATGGGAAAAGTGAAAAACTGGTTCAGGAACAATTTCTGAGAACGAAAATCCGAAATCTGATTTGTCCGTGACAACGAGGGGGTTATGATGTTTGAACTTGTCGATAGCATTCCGCAGAATGCAGTGATCAAGGTCGTCGGTGTAGGCGGAGGTGGCGGTAACGCCGTCAGCCACATGATTGACAACAAGGTGGATGGTGTGGATTTTGTCTGCGCCAACACCGATGCCCAGGCACTGAACAATCTCAAGGCGAGAACGTTGCTGCAGATGGGCAGCACCGTCACCAAGGGACTTGGCGCCGGCGCCAATCCCGACATCGGCCGTCAGGCCGCACTGGAGGACCGTGACGAGATCGCGGAGATCCTCTCCGGTGCCGACATGGTCTTCATCACCGCCGGCATGGGCGGGGGCACCGGAACCGGGGCCGCGCCGATCTTTGCCGAGGTGGCCCGCGAGCTTGGTATCCTGACGGTGGCGGTGGTTACCCGGCCATTTCCGTTCGAAGGCAAGAAGCGGGCTGGCCTGGCCGAGAGCGGCATTGCCGAACTTCAGGAGTATGTCGATTCCCTGATCACCATTCCCAACGAGAAGCTGCTCGATGTGCTGGGCAAAAACGCATCGTTGCTGGATGCATTCAAGGCGGCCAACGACGTGCTGCTGGGCGCCGTGAAGGGTATCGCCGACCTGATCATCCGTCCGGGCATGATCAATGTCGACTTCGCCGACGTGCGCACGGTGATGTCCGAGATGGGCATGGCGATGATGGGCACCGGCCAGGCCGTCGGCGAGGGACGGGCCCGCGAGGCAGCCGAGGCCGCCATCCGCAGTCCGTTGCTGGAGGATGTCAATCTGCATGGCGCGCGGGGTATCCTGGTCAACATCACGGCGGGGGAGAACATGTCTCTGGGCGAGTTCTCCGAAGTCGGTGACACGGTGGGCGAGTTTGCCTCCGATGACGCCACTGTCGTGGTCGGTACGGTTATTGACGAGACCCTGGGTGACGAAATCCATGTCACCGTGGTGGCCACGGGACTGGGTGAGCGCAAGGCGGCGGTCGAGCGCCCCACCAAGGTGGTCGACAATACCCGTGACCATGCCCCCAGCGGTGACTACCGCGGTATGGACCGGCCCACGGCCATGCGCCGGCGCGAAGCCGCTGCTGCCAGCAGCCGGCCGTCCCGTCAGAATGTCGATCAGGGTGGTCTGGCCCGGGCCGTGGGCTCCGATGCCGACATGGACTACCTTGATATCCCGGCCTTCCTGCGTCGACAGGCCGATTGAGGGGCGGATTCAAGGGGCCCGTGAAGAGGCGGGCCCCTTGCATTATTGGGTTCGTACCCGATATTTGCTATGATTCGCCGAATGATCCTGCCGGTACGCCGGCTCAATGCGGGAAATGTGCTTCATGCTCAAACAGAGAACGCTCAAGAACGTCATACGAGCCACCGGTGTGGGGCTGCACACGGGCGAGAAAGTCTATCTGACGCTGCGCCCGGCTCCGGCCGATACGGGCATCATATTCGTTCGGACGGATCTCGAACCGCGTGTCGAAATTCCGGCCAAGGCGCATTTTGTCGGGGACACGACCCTGTCCACCACGCTGGTCCGGGACGGTGTCCGGGTGTCGACCATCGAGCATCTGATGTCGGCCATGTCCGGTCTGGGCATCGACAATGCCCATGTCGAGGTCAGTGCCGCCGAGGTGCCGATCATGGATGGCAGCGCCGGCCCGTTCGTGTTCCTGATCCAGTCCGCGGGGATCAAGGAACAGGATGCGCCGAGGCAGTTCATCCGCATCACCCGGGCGATGACACTGGAGGAGGATGACAAATCGGTCAGCCTGGAGCCTTTCAACGGCTTCAAAGTCAGTTACACACTGCTGTACGATCACCCGGTCTATCGCCGTTACACGAAGTCGGCCACCATCGACTTTTCCAGCACTTCTTTCGTCAAGGAGGTCAGTCGTGCGCGGACTTTCGGATTCATGCACGAATTCGAGGAACTGCGCAATCGCAACCTGGCGCTGGGTGCCAGCATGGACAATGCCATCGCGGTGGGAGACTACAAGGTATTGAACGAGGACGGACTGCGCTACGAGGATGAATTCGTCAAGCACAAGATCCTGGATTCCATCGGTGACCTGTATCTGCTGGGACACAGCCTGATCGGTGAGTTCAAGGGCTACAAATCCGGACATGCGCTGAACAATGCCCTGCTGCGGGAGCTGCAGGCGAATCCGGATGCCTGGGAGATGGTGACTTTCGATTCCGAACAGAGTGTGCCCATTTCCTACATGAAGCCGGTACTGGCGGCCTGAGGTGATGTTCCGATAAACAATGAAAGTCATCCTGGTCAATGAACACCTCGGGCATACGCGAACCTATGTCATCAGGGGTTGGCTGAAGGGCGTACTGTCACTCTGCCTGCTGGGCGCTCCCGTTGCTCTGGGATATATGGGGTATCAGCTCTCCTTTCACACCGGTGTCACCTGTGATGCGCCGGTGCAGCAGTCCGTGCGTGGTTGCGATACGGTGGTGGACGTGCACCGGTCCGATGACGGCATCGCCGGACAGTCCGGGGGGCGACGCAGCGGGCCCGCCCAGGAATCACACAATACCGTTCTGGCCCTGACGTCCAGACAGGGCCATGTCCTGCTGGCCCAACGGCTGGAAGCGCTCCCCGTCGACCGACCCGCGCGGGCTTCCTACCGGCACGGCCGCCTGATCGATACCGCCACCTACCTGCGTCGCGTCTACAGCTGACCGTACCGTCGACGGTGCCATGCGGCACCGCTCTTTTGAAGATACACCGGAGGCGCCCGCCCCCGCAGTCGCCACCGCCATGGTGAGCGTTCTCCGGGCCAGCCGCCATCTTCCGGTTCCCGACATCACAGACAGACGGTAGACAGAACATCATGAGTATACTGACGCGCATCTTCGGCAGCAGCAATTCGCGCAAGCTGAAGAAACTGAGCAAGACCGTCCGGCAGATCAACGCGCTGGAAGAAGAGTACGAGTCATTGTCCGATGCGGAGCTGCTGGGCAAGACCGACCAGTTCCGTGAGCGCCACGAGAACGGCGAAAGCCTGGATCAGCTGTTGCCCGAGGCTTTTGCCACCGTGCGCGAGGCCAGCAAACGCACCCTGGGATTGCGACATTTCGATGTGCAGATGATCGGTGGCATGGTCCTGCACCAGGGTGACATCGCCGAGATGAAAACCGGTGAGGGCAAGACCCTGGTGGCCACGCTGCCGACGTACCTGAACGGTCTGACCGGCAAGGGTGTCCACATCATCACCGTCAACGATTACCTCGCCGCGCGTGACGCCAACTGGATGCGTCCCCTGTACGAAATGCTGGGATTGACGGTCGGTGTCGTCGTGGCGGGCCAGGGGCCGGAGGAGAAACGGGCCGCCTACGAAGCCTCCATCACCTACGGCACCAACAACGAGTTCGGCTTCGACTACCTGCGCGACAATATGGCGTTCCGGCTTGAGGACCGGGTACAGAAGCCGTTGAACTTCGCCATCGTCGATGAAGTGGACTCGATCCTGATCGACGAGGCGCGAACCCCGCTGATCATTTCCGGCGGTGCCCGGGACAGTTCCGCGCTGTACCGGGACATCAATGCACTGATCCCGAAGCTCGAGAAAGGCGAGGCGGTCAGCAAGGAGGATCAGTCGCCGATCGCGCTGGAGCGGCAGCCGACCACCGAGAGTGGTCATTTCATGGTCGACGAGAAGACCCGCCAGGTGGAGCTGACCGAGGAAGGTCACGAGCTGCTCGAGGACTTGCTGTCAGAGAAGAAACTGCTGAACGAGGGCGAGAGCCTGTACGCGGCCAGCAACCTGGGCCTGTTGCACCACATCCACTCGGCGCTGAAGGCGCACTACCTGTACAACAAGGATGTCGAGTACATCGTCAAGGAGGGCCGCGTGGTGCTGATCGACGAGCACACCGGCCGGACCATGGAGGGACGGCGCCTGTCCGAGGGCCTGCACCAGGCCATCGAGGCCAAGGAAGGGCTGGAAATCCAGAACGAGAGCCAGACCATGGCTTCGACCACGTTCCAGAACTACTTCCGTCTCTACGACAAGCTGTCCGGCATGACCGGTACGGCGGACACCGAAGCGTTCGAGTTCAAGCAGATCTACGATCTCGATGTGGTGGTCATCCCTCCCAATCGGCCCATGCAGCGCATCGACAAGAACGATCTGGTGTTCCTGTCCATGGAGGAGAAGTTCGATGCCATCGTCAATGACATCAAGGAGTTCTCCGAAGCCGGCGCGCCGATCCTGGTGGGCACGGCCTCCATCGACAATTCAGAGTTGCTGTCGGAAAAGCTCAAGAAGGAGAAAGTGCCTCACGAGGTACTCAACGCCAAGTTCCACGAACGGGAAGCGCAGATCGTGGCGCAGGCCGGCCGTCCCGGTGCGGTGACCATCGCCACCAACATGGCCGGTCGCGGTACCGACATCGTGCTGGGTGGCAACTGGGAGGCTGAAGTCGCTGAACTGGAGAATCCGACACAGGAACAGATCGACGCCATCAAGGCCGACTGGCAGAAACGCCACGATCAGGTCGTAGAAGCCGGTGGTCTCCACATCATCGGCACCGAACGGCATGAGTCGCGCCGTATCGACAACCAGCTGCGCGGCCGTTCGGGACGCCAGGGTGATCCGGGCTATTCACGGTTCTATCTGTCGCTGGAAGACAGTCTGATGCGCATCTTCGCCTCGGACAAGGTCAAGAGTTTCATGCAGCGGCTGGGCATGGAGAAAGGCGAGGCCATTGAACACAACATGGTGTCACGCTCCATCGAAAAGGCGCAGCGCAAGGTCGAGGGCCGCAACTTCGACATCCGCAAGCAGCTGCTGGAGTACGACAACGTCGCCAATGACCAGCGCACCATCATCTACGGGCAGCGCACCGAGATCATGGCCAGTGACGATATCAGCGCCCTGATCGACAATATGCGCGAGGATGTCACCGATGAGGTCATCAGCAGTCATATTCCGCCGCAGAGCATTCCCGAGCAATGGGATGTGGACGGGCTGGAGCAGGCCCTGGAGGCTGAATTCGGAGTCAAGGTGCCGGTACAGTCCTGGCTGGATGAGGACGCGAAGCTCTACGAGGAGACCCTGCGTCAGAAGATCAAGGACACGCTGACCGAGGCCTACCGCGAGAAGCGCGAGAAAGTGGGCGAGAAGATGAGCCTGCTGGAGAAGCAGATCGTGCTGCAGATCCTCGACACCCTGTGGAAGGAACATCTGGCGGCGATGGATCATCTGCGCCAGGGGATATCCCTGCGTGGTTATGCCGGCAAGAACCCCAAGCAGGAGTACAAGCGCGAGGCCTTCAACCTGTTCCAGTCGCTGCTGACCCGGCTTCAGCATGACGTCATCCGTTTCCTGAGCCATGTGCAGGTGCGTTCTCCGGAGGAGATCGATGCCATCGAGCGCGCCCGCGAGGCGGAAAAGGCCAAAGAGACTCTACGGACCCAGCATGCCGAGGCATCGGCCCTGGGCGCCGACGAAGATGGCGATCAGCAGGCCGGCGGGAGTGGGGCCGGCCATGAGCCCTTCGTGCGAGGCAAGCGCAAGGTCGGCCGCAACGAGGATTGCCCCTGCGGGTCCGGCAAGAAGTTCAAGCACTGTCACGGAAGGCTGGAGTGATCATGGCCACCACGGACCTGACACCCACGCCGGTACATCCGGTGGGCGGAGTGAGACTGGCGACGGTGGAGGCCGGCATCCGTTATCGTGGCCGGCGCGACCTGGTGTTGATCGAGCTCGCGGAGGGAAGCCATACCGCGGCCGTGTTCACCCGTAATGCCTTCTGTGCCGCGCCCGTGATCGTGGCGCGTGAACATCTGCGAAGTGGTGATGGCGGGGTGCGTTGTCTGCTGATCAATGCCGGTAATGCCAATGCCGGGACGGGCGACAAGGGGCTGAACGATGCCCGGGAGAGCTGTCGGGCGGTAGCGCGACACAGTGGAGTGTCCGAGAGCGCCGTACTGCCGTTCTCGACCGGTGTCATTGGCGAGCACCTGCCCATGGACCGTCTACTGTCCGGCATCGAGGCCGCCTGGCCGCGCCTGTCCGCGGATGGCTGGCAGGACGCGGCCCGAGGCATCATGACCACCGATACCCGTCCCAAGCTGCGCTCCCGGAAGGTCGAGACCCCTGACGGGGTTGTGACACTGACCGGCTTCTGCAAGGGCGCCGGCATGATCCGGCCGGACATGGCCACGATGCTGGCCTATCTGTTCACCGATGCCGCGGTCGAAACGGGTGATCTTCAGTCCCTGTTGCGGGAAGCGGTGGAACAGTCGTTCAACCGCATCACCGTGGATGGCGACACCTCCACCAACGATGCCTGCACCCTGACTGCCACCGGTGCCAGCGGCATCACGCTGGATGCCGGCGACGGGGCCGGCTGGCAGGTTCTCCGGGAGGCGGTGTCGGAACTGCTGCGGGAACTGGCCATCGCCATCATCCGCGACGCCGAGGGGGCGGGCAAGTTCGCCACCATCGATGTGCGCGGCGGCGGCGACAGCCGCGAATGCCTGCAGGTGGCCTATACCGTCGCCGAGTCGCCGCTGGTGAAGACGGCGCTGACCGCTTCCGATCCGAACTGGGGGCGTATCCTGGCCGCCGTCGGCCGGGCCGGGCTGGTTGACCTCGATGTGGAGCGGGTACGGATCTGGCTGGATGACGTGCGTATCGTCAATGCCGGCATGGTGGATCCGGCCTACCGGGAAGCCGCCGGGCAGGCGATCATGAGCCAGGAGGACATCCGTATCACGATCGATCTGGGTCGCGGTGATTCACGAGAGCGGGTCTGGACCTCGGACCTGTCCGAGGAGTACGTGCGGATCAACGCCTCCTACCGTAGCTGATGCCCACCAGCGGCAGTCGTCACCACAGCAGACGCATGCCGGCCACGCCCCGGGCGCCGTATTGCGCGGCTGTGGCGATGTCATTCATTGTCATGCCTCCCAGGGCGTAGACCGGCAGGTGCAGACCATGGATCCGCTTCCGGAAACGTGCCCAGCCCAATGGTTCTGCCTCTGGATGCGAGGCGGTTTCCCGTACCGGAGACAGGGTCGCATAGTCCGCGCCCATGGACTCGGCGAGCTCAAGTTCCTCGCGCGTGTGGCAGGAGGCACCGAGCAGCTGATCCTCGCGGACCGGACGCCCTCGGCATTCCCGCAATCGACGCGCCGTCAGGTGACAGCCACCGAAGCGGCTCAGGGCGGGATCCTCCGGTCGGGTATTGAGTATCAGCCGGTTGCGCACGGCGTCGGGGAGTTCCGCGGCCGCCCTCAGCAGATGATCGCGCCCGGCGTTGTCCAGTGATGGCTGGCGCAGCTGGATCAGTCCGCCATGCCGCCCGATCCGGTCAAGCAGTGCGACCATCGCCTGCTCCGGATCCGTCGCCACCGGCGTGATGGCCAGTACATCGCTCAGGCGCAGGCAACGGATGATGGGGCGGTTGGCGACGGGAAATTCGTCCGGATCGAGCCGGGCGGCCTCCACCCAGCGCAGAGGCTGATTCTCCATCCCGGTCGGCGTGCCCGACCAGTCGTCCACGGTCCAGACATCCAGCCGCACCCGGCGGTCGCCGTAGTCGTGCTCGATACAGCGAAGTGGATTGGCCTCGTGGAGCTGCAGATCCAGCTCTTCGTGCAGTTCCCTGCGCAGGGCCTGTACCACGGTCTCGCCGGGCTCGACCTTGCCGCCCGGGAATTCCCACAGACCGCCCTGATGCGCCCGCGCGGCGCGGCGGGAGATGAGTATCCGCTGTCGATCCGGGGCCAGGATCACCCCCACGGCCACATGAATCAATGGGGCTGTCGCTCCGGATCCAGTCGGCCCTCAAGCAGTGCCGTCTCCAGGTCCTCGGGCGCGGCGGGCTCGCCGGGAATGCTGTGGCGTTCGCTGGCCCAGTCTCCGAAGTCGAGCAGTTTGCAGCGCTCGCTGCAGAACGGGCGCCAACGGTTCTCTTCCGTCCAGGCCACAATTTCGTGGCACTGTGGACAGTTGACGGTCAGGGGGCTGTCGCTCATGGTTCTTGACCTCCTCCGGCCCGGCCGTCCCGCAGAGCGGCCAGTCGTTGATAGTGTTCATGTTGCTGGTCCACGGCCCGGTGCAGCTGTGTCAGATCGCCGTCATTGACGATGATGTCGGTGGCCCGCGCCAGACGCCGCCGGCGGCTGAGCTGGGCGTCCATGATGGCCCGGACCGTGTCCTCGCTGCCTCCATCGCGGTTCAGGGTCCGTTCCAGTTGCAGCGCCTCCGGTACATCGATGACCAGCACCCGGTCCACCAGTTGATCCTGCCCGCTTTCCAGCAACAGTGGCGAGGACAGGATGGTGTATGGGCCTTCGCTGGCCTGCAGTGCGGTCACGATGGCATCCCGGATCAGTGGATGCAGCAGTGCTTCCAGCCAGTGTTTTTCCGCCGGGTCGTGGAACACGATCTCCCGCAATGCCGCCCGGTCCAGACTGCCGTCGTCCTCCATGACCTGTTCACCGAAATGCGCGACGATGGCGTCCAGCGCGCGAGTGCCCGGTTGCACCACCTGGCGAGAAACCAGGTCCGCATCGACCACGGTGATGCCGTGTTCCTGGAAACGTCGTGTCGCCGCGGATTTGCCGCTGCCGATGCCGCCGGTCACGCCGATGATCATGCCTGCACCAGCCTCATGATGAACTGCTGGTATTCGGAGTGGAACCGATCTCCCAGCAGCAGGGTCAGGTAGCCCGCCACGGCCAGGTAGGGGCCGAAGGGAACCGGAAGGTTGCGGTTGCCCCTGCCCAGCAGGATCACGATGGTACCGATCACGGTGCCGGCGATCGAGGACAGCAGTACCACCGCCAGCAGGTTCTGCCAGCCCAGCCAGGCGCCCAGTGCGGCCAGCAGCTTGAAGTCGCCGTAACCCATGCCCTCGCGCCCGGTGGCCAGGCGGAACAGCCA
>JBNJGU010000065.1:0-12985 GCA_051747985.1 Pseudomonadota bacterium
CAATATCAATACACAACGCACAAACCCACTCAGCCAGGTCATGCAGGGCCATGGCACCGGCGGAACAGCCCGCGGCACTCAAGCAGGCGGCGGAAGTCGCTCCCGAGGCCGCCATGTATCCACCGACGGTCACGCCCTGTGGATTGGAGCGCATCCGTTCGATCATATCCTCCGCATAAACGGTAGCCTGCGTCCGCAGATAGGCGTTCTGGGTACTGCGCAGACTGTTGGTCTGCAGCCCCACCAGCCCGAGCAGACCAATTGCCAGTATCAACATCGCCACCAGCACCTCCACCAGCGTGGTGCCCTTCTGAAAGCTGCTTTCTCTTACAGACGCGCTTTTCATGTTCCGCATGTCACGCCATCCCGGACACGGGATGCACGACCCAGCAGGGAAATGTCGATCGCCTGGGCATTGTCATCTTCGTTGCTCTCCGGACAGATCACGAACTGCCTTGTCGCCGAGGAATCCCGACTGAACCCCATCCCGTCGTATCTCAACAGACCGGCCGTGAACGTCACCGTGCCATCACTGCCCGGCGGCTGATAGCGGCGGAGAACCTCGTCCCCGGCATCCACCGAGCCGGCGCTGCCGTCCGCATCATCGTTATTGTCCGCAAACACGAGCCACCCCGTACTCCAGTCGGCATCGCAGTCATCACCGTCGCTGCTGCCACAGAGCACAACCGGTGAATTGCGCCGTATCGCCTCACTGCGCGCGAAGTTGATGGCGGTCACCACCGACCGGGCACGATTGTCGACCACGGTCCGTTCGATGATGTCCCGGAAGGCAGGTGCGCCGACCGCAAGCAGTATGGAAGCGATGGTCACCACCAGCATCAGTTCGATGACGGTGAATCCGCGCATCCTCCCGTGCCCCGCCCTGACTGTACTCATATCGCGCCGCGCCCTGATGTGACGGACCTTCGCCCGTCTGCCTGTGATCATGGTCATCCTAGCATTCCGGGCAGTCTCAAAGTAGCGGACGTGTCAATACCATGGTACTGCGATTTTTCACCACGTGTTGTAGCCATCACGGATGATTTGCGGGGGTTGTGACTGAATTCACAACGCTGGAGGCCGGTACCGGCTTTCCCTATAATACGGCGTTTTCGTGACGGCCCGTTCTGGGCGGTCGCCTGTTCGGAACAGATGCATGCTTTACGACCCCCTGTTATTGCTCGGGCTCGCCGCCATCGGCTTCGTGGCCGGTTGGATCAATACGTTGGCCGGCGGCGGCTCCAATCTGACGCTGCCCATGCTCATGCTGCTGGGACTGCCGGCCGATGTCGCCAACGGTACCAACAGGGTGGCGGTATTCCTTCAATGCATGGTGGGTGTCCGCGGCTTCAATCACTATGGCAAGCTGGATACCGCTGCCATCCTGCCCATTCTGGTGCCCAACCTGTTGGGCGGGGTGATCGGCGCGCTGACGGCCGCCCTGCTGCCCAATGTGACCCTCAAGCCACTATTGCTGGGCACGGTCATCACCATGTCCCTGATCATCCTGCTCCGCCCCGGATTCATCACACCGCCGCCCGGCACGCCCGTGGTTTCCGTGAGCGACAGCCGGGTCGGCTGGTGGATGCTGTTCCTGGCCGGCATCTATGGCGGATTCGTGCAGGCCAGCGTGGGCTTCATACTGCTGGCGGCTCTGGCTGGTGTACTGCGTTACGACCTGGTGCGTGCCAATGCGCTGAAGATGACCTGTACACTGGCCTTTACCGGGGTATCGCTGGTGATCTTCATTGCGTTCGGGCAGGTCGCCTGGATCCCGGGGCTCGTGCTGGCCATCGGGACGATGGGCGGCGCCTATCTGAGTGTGCGTTTCGCGCTTCGCGTCAGTCAGGCCACCATCAAGTGGTTCCTGTTCCTGATGACGGTCTGCGCCAGCATCGCGGCCATGGTGTTCTGAAGCGGCCGGACTCAGTCTTCCACCACTTCCACATTGCTGAACACCAGTTCCACCCTGGCGCCTCCCAGCGCGCTGTCACCGACATCCACCTGCCCACCGTAACTGCTCACGATATCGGCCACCACCGCCAGGCCGATGCCCTGGCCCCGTGGCAGGGTATCCAGACGCGCGCCACGATCCAGCACACGCTCTCTGTCGGAGGTTGGTATGCCGCCACCATTGTCCTCCACAACAAGACACAATGGATGCCCGGGCGCATCACTGACATCGGCCGTGACCTGAACGACACCATTGCCGTACTTGCAGGCATTGTCCATCACGTTGCCCACCACCTCCATCAGATCACGCTCATCCCCGAGAAAACGCAGACGCTCATCCAGGGTACAGCGGACTTCAAGCCCGTCGTCGGCATACACTTTCTCAAGCGCCGCCGTCACCCGACGCACCACCCGTGCCACATCGACCCTTCGTGCCAGCAGGGTGGTCCCCCGCTCACTGCGGACGGCCCGCTGCAACTGGTAGCGCACGATCTGGTTCATGCGCTCTACCTGCTCCTCCATGGAAGACAGTTGCTCCGCCGTGGCGGATACATCGCCCCCCGGCTGACGCAGATCATGCAGACCGGCGCGGATCACCGCCAACGGGGTTTTCAGACTGTGCGCCAGGTCGGCCAGGGTCGTGCGATAGCGACCCTGCTGTTTGCGTTCGGCACGGATCAGTACATTGAAGTTGTCCGTGACCGCGCCCAGCTCTCTGGGATAATCTCCGGACAACACTTCGCTGTCCCCGCTTTCGATCTGCTTGATATCGCCGGCCAGCCGTCGCAGCGGAGCCAGCCCCCAGCGCAACAGGAGCAACTGCGCCACCAGTAACAATACAGCCGCGCCGCCCAGCCAGGACCACAGGCTGGTGCGGAAACGACTCACTTCGGCCAGGTAGGACTGCATCGACTCGAACACGGAGAACACAAACGGTTCGTCGCGATCCTCCCAGACCACGGCATAATGCATGACGAAATATTCCTCGCCACCCATCATCCGCTGCTCAAAGCGGAATTCGCCCCGTCTCAGGTCGGCGGGAACCGCTTCCCGGCTGACCGGCTGATCCAGAGCCGAAGCGGTCCGCAACAGCTCTCCCCCCTGATCGGACACCAGGCCGTACAATCCGGAGTTAAGCTGTGCGAACCGCGGCTCCCGGATACCATCACCCAGATAAAACCGCTCGCCCTCTTCCTCGAAAGCCGCCAGCAGCACATAGACCTGGACCCGCAGCTGTTCCGCCGCGCCGGTCTCGACACTGTCCCGGAAAGCGCGGTCCAGGACCACTCCAGTGAGACCGAGGAACAGACCCAGCATCAGCGTGAATGCCACCAGGAAACGGCGTTGCAGGGAATAATGACGCGTCCGGGTAGTAGCAGACATGTTCAGGGCATCTCGCGCAGACGATAACCCTGCCCGCGGATGGTCTCGATGGGTTTCAGCGACTGCCCCGGATCCAGTTTCTGACGCAGACGACGGATAAACACTTCAAGGACGTTGCTGTCCCGATCGTAGTCCTGGGCATAGAGATGTTCCGTCAGCTCCGCCTTCGAGACCACCTGCCCCGGATGCAACATGAGGTATTCCAGCAGACGGTATTCATAGGCGGTCAACTCGACCGGCTGATTCCCGACCGTCAGGCGCTTGCGTCCCGTATCCAGCATCAATGGACCAATCTCGACCCGGGGGCTTGAATAGCCCGCCGCGCGCCGCAGTAGTGCATTGAGACGGGCAATGATCTCCGGCATGTGGAAAGGCTTGACCACATAATCATCGGCGCCGGCATCCAGACCACTGACCTTGTCCTGCCAGTCATCCCTGGCAGTCAGTATCAATACGGGGAAAGTGAGCTGTTGCTCCCTGATGCGGCGGATCAACGTGAGGCCGTCCATTTCCGGCAGACCCAGGTCGATGATGGCGGCGTCATATTCAAACTCGGTGGCCTGATACAGCCCGGTTCGGCCGTCGGCCGCGTCATCGACCACATACCCTTCCCGGGAAAGATGCTGCACGAGCTGCTGACGCAACAGGCTTTCATCCTCTACCACCAGCAGGCGCATACCGGCCGCCCTCCCTGTCCGGAATCATTCGCGACTTATGCGACCAGTTGCCTGATCCACATAGACAGTGAAGATATTGCCCTCATTATCCAGTCGCACACGGTATCGCACAGCGCCGTTCTCCGTGACTTCGGAAAGGCTGATCACCTCCCCGGCAAACCGGTAGCGTACACGATCCAGCGCCTGCTTTCTGGTGACGGGACCGGGCGCCTCGGCCTCCAGCGTGGCCTGGTCGGTTTCCGGTCCCTCCACGGGCTGGGCCTGCAGCACGGCTCCGGTGCCGGAAAGCACCAGCAGCAATACCAGATATCTGAATATCCCGCGGATCGCCCGCGGGCCTCCGTGCTGTATCTTCACCGATTTCAATGCCGATCTCCATGATCACTGGTTCAGAATACCGGTTCGACATGAACCCGGACCTTTATACGATGGCCGGGATCATGATCCGTATGCACCGAATATTCCCGCCCCTGGTAGCGATACCGTACATCATAACCGACCAGTCGCTCTTCGTGCCGGTAGTCCTCGACGGTCTCGCACTGCCGGACCGTGCGGTACCGCGCGCCCCCGGACGAGCGGTCGTTGGCCGCCACTATATCACGCCCGATGGAGTGCCCCAATACAGCACCGACCACGGCCCCGACCCGGCGGCTGGACTTGTTGGTGCCGACAGCATTGCCGATGGCTCCCCCGATCACGGAGCTGACCAGTTCCGGCGTGCGGCTGTCATGGGAACGGCCGCGATCAGAGGTACGGACGCGCTCGTTCCAGCACTCCTGGCGCGGCGAACTGACCTGGATCTGCCGATATACGGGACGCGATTCAATCACAGTGGCATAGTCGTAACCGCCAGCTCCCCGACGATCATTGCCGGCCATTACCGGAGATGCGGCAAGGGCGCCGGTAAGCAACACGATGGTCAACATGGTTTTTCTCATTTGCGGATCCTCCTCGGTACGGTTCTCACCCACGACTGCACAGTAGCAATGCCAGGCTGAACCGAAGCTGAAGGAGTCGAGGATCACCGATCCATGGCGTTATCGTTGACCCATGTCTTGAACCGCGGAGGAGAAACGGTACAATCAATGACATCAGACTGCCATCCGACAACTGACAGTCTGTTGACAAAAATTACAATAAATTCAGCCAATAGAGATCCATCATGCTCATCAGATCGATTGTTTCCTCCGTCATCGCCACGGTAGCCGCCGCCATCCCCATTTTCCTGTTGACGCGACCGACCGGCGGCAACCCGTCCATGGCTTTTCCCGCCTTGCTGGGCACCACGTTTCTGGCCACGTTTGCAGCTGCCGCGCTGACCACGATGCGGCAGACCCCCGACGGTGGAAGCCGGGAAGATTCAGCCTCGGACCCGCTCCGCGAATGTGGTGAGGTAAAGTGGTTCAATACGGCCAAGGGCTACGGATTCATCACCCGCGACAGCGGTGACGATGTGTTCGTGCATTTCCGCTCCATCCGGGGCACGGGCCATCGCACCCTGAAGGACGGACAACGCGTGGAGTTCGCCGTATCCATGGCGGAGAAAGGGCCGCAGGCCGATGATGTGACCGCCCTCTGAGGCACGCTGAACGGGGCCGGCTCTTTTTACCGCCCCCCATTCGTGCAATAATTATGGGGAATTGTATGTCTCTTGCATTGTAACCTTTCAATGCCGATCCGGAGCCGACCCACCTTGTATTCTTCAGCCCCCGCGGAAAAACCGCCGATCAACTGGACCAACACTCTGTTGTTCGGCATCACCGGCCTGCTGGCCGTCACCCTGGTACCCTGGTACGGATTCACTCATGGCTACAGTGCCTGGGACTGGACCATTTTCGTCCTGTTGATGGGCTATTGCGGCATTTCCATCACCGCCGGCTACCACCGGCTGTGGTCGCACAAGGCCTACAGGGCGCATCCGGTGCTGCGCGCACTGTTCGCTGTCGGCGGGGCCTGCGCCCTGCAGAATGACGTATTTTCCTGGGCCTCCGACCATCGCCGCCATCATGCGTTTGTGGACAACAATGATCGCGACCCGTACTCCGCGGGCCGCGGCCTCTGGTATTCCCACATCGGCTGGATGCTGCGATACTACGACAGCGGCAAGGGCGATGACTCCAATATCAAGGATCTGCAACGCGACCCCATTCTGCAATGGCAGAGCCGCCACTACCTGCTGCTCGTGCTGATCATGAATATCGCGCTACCGGCATTCCTGGGTTACCTCGGAGGCAGCATCATGGGTGGGTTGTTACTCGGCGGCCTGCTACGTCTGGTATTGAGCCAGCATGTCACCTGGTTGATCAACTCGCTGGCCCACGCCTGGGGCCGACAGACCTACAGTGCCCGCAGTTCGGCCCGGGACAATCCGGTCATCGCGCTGCTGACGTACGGTGAGGGCTATCACAACTACCACCACACTTTCCAGTGGGACTACCGCAACGGCATACGCTGGTGGCACTATGATCCGACCAAATGGCTGATCCGTGCCTGCAGTTGGGTGGGACTGACCCGCGACCTCAAGCGTGTCTCCCCGCTGACCATCGAGACCGCCCGCCTGGAGATGCAATACCGGCAGGCCACCGAACAGTGCTCCGCGCTGGCCAACGCCGACAAATGGCGTGAACGCCTGGAACAGGAATATGAACAACTGAAGCAGACCCTGCAACTCTGGGCCAGTCATCGTCAGGAGTGGTATGAAGCCCGGGCCGACGCACTCCACGAAAAGTGGGAGCACCTGCGACTGCGGGACAGCTATCGCGAAGTCCGATACCGGCTCAAGCTCCAGCGCCAGCGCTGGCGTGAACTGCTGGAGAACTTTTCCAACACACCGGCAATGACCGGCTCATAAAGCGACCCGACGACGGAGGTGTATGCATGTTGAATGTCCGCCCTGCCCTTATGGTCATCGCATCATGGCTGCTTTCATGGCCGGCACTGGCACTGGAGGAAGGCGAACCCGCGCCGGATTTCACGTTGCCGGCGCTGGGTGGCGACGGCGAGACCATCACATTGTCGGATCTGCGCGGCCAGGTGGTCTATGTGGATTTCTGGGCCTCCTGGTGCCTGCCCTGCGTGCGCTCATTGCCGGAAATCAGCACGCTGTATGATGACTATCACGAACAGGGCTTTGAAGTGGTGGCCGTCACCATCGATAACCCGATCGAGGATGCCAATGCATTTCTCGAAGAACTGGACACACCGCTGGAGTACCGACTGGCCGCTGATACCGATGCCGATGTGATGGACGCCTATGGCGTACGCGGGATGCCGACATCCTTTCTCGTGGACCGGGACGGCACCATCCGGATGGTTCACGAGGGCTACCGTGACGGCGACCTGCAGCGAATCGAGAACGCCCTGCAACCACTGCTGTAACAGGCGCTGGCACACTCTGACCGACGACCCACCAACACTCACGCAAGGAGCCGATACTTGAACGACGCACAGGTACAGGAACGCCTCAACACCCTGCGAGACGAACATGAACGCATCAGGGCACGCAATCTGTCCCTGGATCTGACCCGCGGCAAACCCTCCACCGAACAACTGGCGCTCAGTGACGCCCTCGACGGCATTCTGGCGGGTGATTACCGTGATCGGGATGGCACCGACTGTCGCAATTACGGTGGCGCGATGGGCATCACGGAAGCCAGGGAGTTTGCCGCGGCCTACCTGGATACCGTGCCCGAGCGGGTCATGGTGGGGGGCAACAGTTCTCTGCAGCTGATGTACAACTACGTCATGAATGCCCACTACCACGGCGTGCGCGGCCCGGACAGCGCCTGGATTCACGAGGCCACACCGGACGAACCGATACGATTCCTGTGCCCGTCACCCGGCTATGACCGCCACTACAGTGTCTGTGAAACGCTGGGTATCGAGATGATCCCGGTGGCTCTGACCGGGCAGGGACCGGATATGGACGAGGTCGAACGCCTGGTGAAAGCCGACCCTCGCATCAAGGGTATCTGGTGTGTGCCGAAGTACTCCAATCCGACCGGGGAGGTCTATTCCGACGAGGTCGTGGAGCGCATGGCACAACTGGGCCATCTCGCCGGCAGACACTTCCGCATCATGTGGGACAACGCCTATGCGGCCCACCATCTGGTGGACAACCCGCCCCAGCTGGCCAACCTGCTGACGCTCAGCGAGAAAGCGGGCACGCTCGACAACGCCGTGGTGATCGGCTCCACCTCCAAGATCACTTTTGCCGGCGCCGGTATTGCCTTTCTGGCCAGCTCACCGGAGAACCTCAAGCAGTTCGCCTCCCAGATGACCATTTCCACCATCGGACCCGACAAGGTCAATCAGCTGCGCCATGTGCGTTTCCTGAAGGACTTGCCCACGCTGCAGGCACTGATGCGCGAGCACCGGCGGATCCTGGAGCCGAAATTCGATGCGGTCATCGAGGCGCTGGAGACCGGACTGGCCGGCAAGGAAATCAACGGTAGTTCCCTGGGACAATGGAAGCGCCCGCAAGGCGGCTATTTCGTGCTGTTCGACACCCAGCCTGGCCTGGCCAGCGAAGTGGTACGACTGACCGCCGAAGCCGGCGTCAAACTGACGCCCGCCGGCGCCACCTGGCCCTATGGCAGGGATCCGGACAACAGCAATATCCGCCTGGCCCCGTCTTTCCCGGGCCAGGACGAAATCCGCGAAGCCATGCAGGTTTTTGTGCTGTGCGTGGAACTGGCCACGCTGGAAGCCGCCGCCGGCTGATCATGACAACGATGCTGGCGGGTATCAGGATGGATCGTGCTGACGCCCGCCGGTGATGGATACCGGGAAAGGAGTGATGTTGCTGCCATTGGTGACCCTTGCTGCACCGGCACGGGTCACTTCATCAATCCGGATGATGGCCTGCAACGGTACGAAACTGCGTTTTACGCCATTGAACTCGGATTTGAGCTTCTCCTCGCCCGGATCCACCACCACCTGGCTGCGCTCATCGAACAGGTAATCCTCGATCTCGATGAAGCCATACAGTTCGCTCTGATAGACTTGCCGCGCAAAGACCTCATAAACCTGGCCCTTGTTGAGGAACGTGATTCGATAGATCGGATCTTTATCGGACATCGGGTCACCATGACGCAGTCTGTGGATACGGGTATGCTGACATATGGCCTTCGGACGGGATTTCAACGCCGTCCTGGTGCAGTCAGCTCCTGATACCGCCATTGTACTCCATGACGCTGATCCATGCCTGAAAAACGTGGTATCATAAGCAGTTATCCTGAGAAGCAACCGGACATCAGTCGAGCCTGAATCATGACCATCCGTGACCCCGCCGTCCAGACCGTCGATCCGGCCACCGCCAGCGTCGGCCGCCCTGACAACCTGATCACCAGCGATGCCCGTCACGCCGGCAAGGCCTCGCGCAGGATCTACATCAAGACGCATGGCTGTCAGATGAACGAATACGACTCGGCCCGCATGGCCGACCTGCTGCGCGAGACATGGGACGCCACGGTAGTGGACGACCCGGACGATGCCGACATCCTGCTGCTCAACACCTGCTCCATCCGCGAGAAGGCCCAGGAGAAGGTGTTTCACCAGCTCGGACGATGGCGTCCACTGAAGGAACGCCGGCCCGGGGTGCAGATTGCGGTCGGCGGCTGCGTGGCCAGCCAGGAAGGCGAAGCGATCAGCCAACGCGCCCCCTATGTGGATGTGGTGTTCGGGCCGCAGACCCTGCACAAGTTGCCGGAGCTGTTGAGCCGTCCCGCCGGCAAGGGGGCCGCAATCGACATCAGCTTCCCGGAAATCGAGAAGTTCGACCGACTGCCCGAGCCGGAAGCCAATGGCGCCCAGGCCTTCCTCAGCATCATGGAGGGCTGCAGCAAGTACTGTTCGTTCTGCGTAGTACCCTACACCCGCGGCGAGGAAGTCAGCCGTCCGCTGGACGACGTGCTCGCCGAAGCCGTGCATCTGGCCGACCAGGGTGTACGGGAAATCAATCTGCTGGGACAGAACGTCAACGCCTATCGCGGCCTCAGCCATGACGGCGGAGTCATCGACCTGGCCACGTTGATCACCTACGTCGCGGCCATCGACGGTATCGACCGGATCCGCTTCACCACCTCGCATCCAATGGAGTTCTCGGACAGCCTGATCGAGGTGTACCGTCACGTGCCGGAGCTGGTCGACCATCTGCACCTGCCCGTGCAACATGGTTCAGACCGTATTCTGCGGGCCATGAAGCGCGGCCATACGGCCGACGACTACCGGGACATCATACGCCGCCTGCGCCAGATCCGCCCGGACATCAGTCTGTCCTCGGACTTCATCGTCGGCTTCCCGGGCGAAAGCCAGCGGGATTTCGAGGACACCATGCAGCTGATCCGCGACATCGGCTTCGACCACTCATTCAGCTTCGTGTACAGCCCGCGCCCCGGCACACCGGCGGCCGAGCTGCCGGATGAAACCAGTGAGCAGGAAAAGAAACAGCGACTGGCCATTCTGCAGGCACAGATCCGTGAACAGGCCGATGCAATCAGTCAGGCCATGGTGGGCAGCACGCAGCGCATTCTGGTCACGGGCCGGTCACGACGTGGCGAAGGCCAGATGCAGGGTCGCACGGAGAATAATCGGGTGGTGAATTTTCCCGCCAGGGATCCCGGTCTCGTTGGCAAGTTCGTGGATGTGACCATCACCGCAGCCTATCCGAACTCACTGGCTGGCAGGCTCTGAGCGCTTGCTCTATACTCGAAGACACACAGACCGATCAGGGAGGCACACTCGCCCACTGCATGGCTACTGACAGACATACTGAACAGCTGCTTCTCGAACCCGAGAACGCACATAGACTGGCCAATCTCTGCGGCCACCTCAATGAACACATCCAGCAGATCGAGCAATCGCTGGCGCTGAAGATCCGCAATCGGGGCAATCGCTTTGAACTGTCCGGCGCACCCGAGGCCGTGGCTGATGGGGCACGGATCCTCAGCGATCTGTACCAGGCCGCCGGCGGCACCACGCTGAGCCCGGACAGTGTCCACCTGGCCCTGCGAGAGAATGGCCCAGAGGAAGCCTCGGACCAGTCACCTTCCGATGACATGCCCGCCGGCAATCTGATCCGCACGCCACGCAGCACCATCAAGCCGCGCGGTCGACATCAGCGGGAATACGTCCAGACCATCCGTCGGCAGGACATCAATTTCGGGATTGGTCCGGCCGGCACCGGCAAGACCTATCTGGCAGTGGCCTGCGCCGTGGAAGCACTGATGCAGGATCGTGTAAGCCGCCTGCTGCTGGTACGCCCGGCGGTCGAAGCGGGAGAGAAGCTCGGTTTTCTGCCCGGGGATCTGGCCCAGAAGATCGATCCCTACCTGCGCCCGCTATACGATGCCCTGTACGAGATGCTGGGATTCGAGAAGGTCGGCAGACTGATCGAGAAGAATGTCATCGAAGTGGCACCGCTGGCGTATATGCGGGGTCGGACGCTCAATGGCTCCTTCATCATCCTGGATGAAAGCCAGAACACCACGATCTCTCAGATGAAAATGTTCCTGACGCGGATCGGCTTTGGCTCCAGGGCCGTGATCACCGGAGATGTCACCCAGATCGACCTGCCCCGGGGTACGCGCTCCGGCCTTGTACACGTGCTCAAGGTGCTGGACGGCATGCAGGATATCGGCTTCACCCACTTCAACTCCCGTGATGTGGTGCGGCACGCCCTGGTGCAACGGATTGTCGAGGCCTACGATCGCTACGATCAGGACAACACCATCAAGCCCCTCGGGCAGCAGGACACAGCACATCGCCATGAACGCGACCATTGAGCTGACTGATGCGGCGTCGGAAACGGCGCCGGTCGGCACTCCCCTGATGCGTGAATGGATCCAGTGTGCCCTGCGGCAGTGCCAGCAGCATTCCACTCCTCTGCCCGGACTGCCGCCGGAAGGCCCGGTACTCGTCTCCATCCGCCTGGTGGACGAAGCTGAATCGGCCAGTCTGAACCATGGCTACCGTGCTAAAAACCGGCCCACAAATGTGTTATCTTTCGCGACCCGACTGCCGGATGAGGTCCAGTCGGCATTGCCGGATTTCCTGCTTGGTGATCTGGCCATCTGCACCGCTGTGGTCAACCGCGAGGCCACCGAACAGGGAAAGCGACCGGAAGCACACTGGGCACACATGGTCATACACGGAACACTGCATCTCTGCGGCCTGGATCACCAGGACCCGGAAGAAGCCCGCGTGATGGAAAGTCTGGAAACCGGCATACTGGCATCACTGGGGCATCCCGACCCCTATATCATGCCCGACCCGGCCACCACCGCAAGCGATGAACGGAGCCATACCCGATCATGAACGATGAGCCGTCGAGTATCGAATCCAGGCCACGATCCTGGATAGATAAGCTGGCACAGGTTTTTTCCGACGAACCGACTGATATCAAGAGCCTGCTGGAATTGCTTCGCAACGCGGAACAGGACCAGGTGCTTGATGCGGATGCATTGAGCATCATGGAAGGCGCGCTGCAGGTCTCGAGCATGCAGGTGCGGGAGATCATGATCCCGCGCGCACAGGTCGTCACCGTCCCCGCGCGCAGCAATCTGTCGGATATCATCGACATCGTGGTCCGCGCCTCCCATTCCCGTTTTCCGGTGATCGGCGACAGCCCGGATACGGTGCTCGGCATACTGCTGGCCAAGGACCTGTTGCCATTTGCTCTGGGAGGCGATACCAGTCGCTTCAGCATCAAGGACCTGACCAGACCGCCCATCTTCGTGCCGGAAAGCAAACGGCTCAATGTCCTGCTTCGTGAGTTCCGCGAAAATCGCAACCACATGGCCATCGTCATTGACGAGTACGGCAGCGTCTGCGGCGTCGTGACCATCGAGGATGTGCTGGAGCAGATCGTCGGAGAAATCGAGGATGAATATGATGTCGATGACGACAGCTACATCAAGAAGTTCGATGAGCAACACTTCATCGTCAAGGCACTGACACCGGTGGACGAATTC
>JBNJGU010000066.1:0-12793 GCA_051747985.1 Pseudomonadota bacterium
ATGAAAGAGAGGCTACACAAAAAGCTTTATATATGGCTTCTGATGGTGATATAGTGGTAATTCAAGCTGATAACGTACAACAAGTAACCAATGCGGCCTCTGACGAGACGGGGCAGCCGGTCATCTACGACCCGGCCAGCTACTACGGCCACCGGGAAGCCGAGTTCGGCATGATGCGGCTGTTCGGGGGATTCACCGCGGACTGCGAGGCAGCCTATCAGGAAGTCTGGCCCCTGGCCGGCGGATACGAGGAACGTATTCCCGTGTATCGCCTCTACCACGAACTCAATCATCTCAATCTGTTTGGCGCCATGTACCACTCACAATGCGTCGCGACGCTGCGCTCGCTCGTATAGCCCGCCTTCGCCAATGAAGACAGTGCCGACTGATCATGCTATCCTTCAGGTTCTTGAAGAACCTCGGAGAACCGGTATGCCCTTGAAAGCAACATCCGTGCGTCTGGATGAAGAGACGTTAAAGCAGGTGGGTCAGATGGCAGATGCGATGGATCGACCCAGAGCCTGGCTTATGGCTCAAGCTATCAGGCAGTATGTTGAACGTGAGCAGCGCTTCATGGAGGACGTGAAGATCGGTATCGCGGCGGCTGACGAAGGGCGACTGGTGGATCATGCGGATGTGAAAGCCCGCTGGGAGGCCAAGCGTGCAGCTCAAGTGGACTGAGCCGGCCACGGACGATCTTGATGAAGTGGAAGCGTTTATCTCCCGCGACAATAGCCCTGTGGTGGCAATAGACGTGGTATTGAAAATTATCGATACCGTAGAACGTGTGTTACCGGTTCATCCCGAAGTTGGACGTTCTGGCCGTGTCAGGGGTACACGTGAACTGGTCGTGGATAGCGTGCCCTATGTCGTTGTCTATCGCCTGAATAAAGCCGAGCGGTGGATAGGCGTACTGCGTGTGTTGCATGACGCTCAGCACTGGCCGCAGTGATCATGAACAGGCAATCAACAAGGCCCCTGTTGTCCCGGCGCACTGCTGACCTGCAGGTCACCACGTTCGCATCAACCCCTGTCAGCGCGCCACTTCCTTCCAGACAAAGAACCGGGTCGCGGCCAGGAACGCAATCACCAGCCAGAACGCGATACCGGCCAGGTCCATGGGAATCTCCGTCAGCGCGGCACCCTCACTGGCAATGGCCCGCAGGGCATTGGCGACGAAGGTCAATGGCAGCGCGGAGGCCACCGGCTGGATCAGCGCCGGCATGCTGTCCACCGGGTAAAATACGCCGGACAGGAAGATCTGCGGAAAGATCACCAGATTGCCGATGGCCATGATCGACTGCTGGGTTTTCGCCAGACTGCCGAGCATGAAGCCCAGGCACAGGAACAGCAGTGTGCCGGTGAGGATGATCGTGTACAGCGCTGCATAGCTGCCCAGGATGGAGACATCCATCAGCAGGATCGCTACCAGCAACAGCACGGTGAGCTGGATCAGGCAGACCACGGTGCGCGACAGGACGATACCGGCAATGAAATCGGACGGCCGGATGGGGGTCACGAACAGGCGTTTGAGAATGCCCTTGCGACGGTACTCGACAATGTTGAAACCACTGCCGGCAATGGCCACCTGCATCAGCGTGAAGGCCAGCAGTCCGGGTAGCAGGAAATCGATGTAGCGCTGTGAACGCGCCTGCACGTCAATGGTGTTGACGGAAAACAATGGTTCGGTACCGCGCAGTTCGCGCTCGATACCCAGCAGGGTCTGCTCAAGCAGCGGCAGGATCAGGTTCAGCTGCTGTACCTGTGCGGCGTCCACCAGTACGTCCAGAGCAATGGGCCCGTCGGCGTTGCTGGCGCCTTCGGGAATGACCAGCACCAGGGTGGCCTCGCCTTCCATCAACGCATTGCGCATTTCCGCTTCGCTTCCGCTGGCCACCAGAAACTGCGGATTGCCGACCAGCAGTTCCACCATGTCGCGTGAGAGTGCACTGCCGGATTCGTCTACCACGCCGAGATGCACCGGTCCAGGCTCGCTGCCTTCCATCAAACTGAATACCAGCATGAAGATCATCGGGAAGAACAGGCTGAAAAAGATGGCCTGACGGTCGCGCAGGAAAATCTTCAGAAAGAAGCCAGCCAGCGTCAGGGGTACGGTACGCATTAGTGGTTCCCTCCTATTCCCTCAGCTCGTGGCCGGTCAGCGCCAGGAAAACATCTTCCAGGCTGCCATGCAGGGGCGCCCGCGGCGGCTCCGGCGCGTGTGTGCGGATCAGCTGTTGCGGGGAGTCCTCGGCCACCAGCCGGCCATGGTCCATGATCGCGATGCGGTGGCAGAGCTGCTCCGCTTCCTCCATGTTGTGGGTGGTCAGCACGATGGTCATGCCGGTGGCATTGAGTTGCCGCACCAGGTCCCACAGGTTGTGTTTGGCCTGTGGATCCAGTCCGGTGGTCGGTTCATCCAGGAACAGCACTTTGGGATCATTGACCAGCGCGCAGGCGATCGAGAAGCGTTGTTTCTGACCGCCGGACAGGTGGTCCGGCTTGGCCTCGGCCTTGTCGGTCAGGTTGACCCGCTCCAGCAGTTCCATCGGGTCCACACTGCGTTCATACAGCGAAGCGAACAGCCGCAACAGCTCGGCCAGCGAGAGGTTGTCGAAATACTCGTTGGCCTGCAGTTGTACGCCGATCAGTTTCTTGATGGCCTGTGGCTGGCGATTGACACTGACGCCATCAATCCATGCCTCTCCGCCGTCGATGTCGTTCAGCCCTTCCAGCATTTCCAGCGTGGTGGTCTTGCCGGCCCCGTTGGGACCCAGGATGCCATGGATCTCACCCGCTTCGATGGCCAGCGAGACTTCGTTCACGGCAGGAAATGACTCGCGAGTCTTTCCGGGCAACGGATATTTTTTGACCAGATTGTCTGCTCTGATGAGGGGCATGTCGCCTGCTCTGGCTATTGACTGGGTCTGATTCAGGCATGATTATGCCTGTAGATGTCATTGTACCCGTTTTCAGGCAGGAGAGAGCTGATGAGTCATGAAAGACGATATTCCGGTATTTCCACGATCAATCACTGGGTGAGTGCTTTGCTGGTGATTGCCATGCTTGTGCTGGGACTGGCAGCGGGAGGGGCACCGACCGAGGCGGTGGAAGAATACATCATGAGTCTGCATATCGGACTGGGTTTTTTCACACTGCTTTTTGTTCTATGGAGAACGGCGTATCGGCTGTATGAAGGGTTTCCTCCGACACTCGGGGAGGCGGAATGGCAGCGTCAACTGGCGTGGTGGGTGCATCGCATCATCCTGGCCGTACTCCTGTTGCAGGTGCTGACCGGGCCGCTGTACCTGTTTACCGAGGGCGAGGGGGTTGATGTGTTCGGCTGGTTTACATTCTATCTGCCCCTGTCGGCACTGGCATTCCTGCATGAGCCGGCCGAATGGTTACACAAGTTCGGTGGGAACTATCTGATTCCGTTGTTGCTGCTGGCTCATTTCGCGGGTGCCGTGAAACATTTTCTGGCCAGTGACAGGGAATCGCCGGCTGACCTGTGATCGTGACACAGGCCAGCCTGCGCTTCAGTGGCGTTCGCCCTCGACACCGCCGAGGCGGGCGGCCACATCGGCCGGCTCGAATTCCTCGCCGGTCAGTTCCTCGTCCCAGTTGGTGCCGACCAGTGAGTCATCCTCATGCATGCCGGGCAGCCACTCGGCCAGGAATTCCTCCAGGCTGATCGCCTGCGGCGTGTAGATTTTCCATTCGTCGCTGCAATGCCGCGCGGCGTCGGATTCGTTCGACCAGAATGGAAACACCTCGGTTTCCTCGAACTCGATGGAGTCGCAGACGGCCCAGCCCTCGCCGGATTTCTCTTTCAGTCCCCAGACCTGCCCGTTGGACAGGACCTCGTTGGCAAAACGGTCGAGTTCGGCGGCTGCGGTCTCGTCCAGGTGGTTATGGACGTCCTGGGTGGTATTCATGGCGGGCTCCTGCACATGGGGTAAGCGTGTCCGCATTCTACGCCCTTTGCCGTGGCAGCGACAGCGGTTCAGCGCTCCCGCCGCGTATCTGGTACCATCCCGTCGATAACGCAGCCGTCAGGAGGGCTCCATGTCGAAGTTCGGTCTGTCCGCCCAGATTCTGGGTTTCATCATCTGGATGATCATCGCCTTTGCCACGGCCGCAATCGGGGCGGTGGCATCGGTCAATGCGGCGGATTTCTACATGAGCCTGGATCAGCCGGGTTGGGCTCCATCCTCATCGGTGTTCGGGCCGGTCTGGAGTACGCTGTACGCGATGATGGCCATGGCGGCCTGGCTGGTCTGGCGCGTCGGCGGTGTTGCGCCGGCCCGCAATGCCCTGCTGTTGTTCGTTCTGCAGCTTGTGGCCAATGCACTGTGGAGCTGGTTGTTCTTCGTCTGGCACCAGGGTGCACTGGCGTTCGTCGAGACCCTGGTGTTACTGGTCCTGATCGTGGCCACGATGCGTGAATTCCAGCGTCATCAACCGGTTGCGGTGTTGCTGATGATGCCCTATCTGGCCTGGGTGGCCTTCGCATCAATACTCAATCTGACCGTATGGCTGATGAATCCCCAGAGTCTCTGACGCCAGCCATCGAAGGCGAGGCGGCGCCACGCAAAATCATCCATTGTGACTGTGACTGCTTCTATGCGGCCGTCGAGACACGGGAAGATCCGACGCTGCGTGGCCGTCCCCTGGCGGTTGGTGGTGCCAGCGAGCGGCGCGGCGTGGTGGCCACCTGCAACTACGAGGCGCGCCATTTCGGCATCCATTCGGCGATGCCCATGGCCACGGCGCTGCGCCGCTGTCCTCACCTGTTGGTGGTGCCGCCCCGGATGGAACTGTACCGGGAGGTGTCCGGGCAGATCCACGAGATTTTCCGCGACTATACGGAACGGATCGAACCACTGTCCCTGGATGAAGCCTATCTTGATGTGTCGCGGGCCGACGTACTGAAAGGCAGCGCCACGTTGATTGCGCGCGACATCCGCCGGCGGGTGCGCGAAACGCTGGGCATCACGATCTCGGCGGGAGTGGCGCCGAACAAGTTCCTGGCCAAGATCGCCAGCGACTGGAACAAGCCGGATGGCCAGCATGTGATATTGCCGGAGCAGGTGGATGCCTTTGTCATTGAGCTGCCGGTCAGGAAGCTGTTCGGCGTGGGCCGGGTCACCGCATCGCGATTGCAGGCCATGGGGGTGGAGACCTGCGGCCAGCTGCGTGTGTTCAGCGAAGCGGAGCTGAGCGAACACTTTGGCAAGTTCGGCCGGCGGCTGCATCAGCTGTGCCGGGGCATCGATCAGCGCGAGGTGCGCTCCGACAGGATCCGCAAGTCGCTGAGCGTGGAGAACACCTACCCGCGGGACCTGGCCACGGTCGAGGACTGCCTGGCCCACCTGGCATCATTGCATGCACAGATGCAACATCGCCTGCAGCGCGTCGAATCGCGCTATCGGGTGACCCGTAAGTTCGTCAAACTCAAATTCAACAATTTCGTCACCACCACCATGGAGCGACAGGCACTGGAGTCCGGCATCGATGGCTATGAGCATCTCACCCGCGAGGCCTGGCAGCGTCAGGGCAGGCCGGTGCGACTGATGGGTGTCGGTGTGCGTCTGGAGCCGAGAACGGCCGGCGCGGGAGTCGCGGAGTCCGCGCCCGAACAGCTGGCGTTCGGCTGGGATGGGTCCTGACGCCGGTATCGGCGTCAGTCTTCCCGCAGCCGGATCAGTCCTTCCTGGGCCACCGAGACCACCAGCTCGCCCTCACGGGTATAGATGTTGCCCCGGTTGAAGCCGCGCGCGTCCGATGCCGAAGGGCTGTCCTGGGCGTACAACAGCCACTGGTCCATGCGGAACGGCCGGTGGAACCACATGGCGTGGTCCAGGCTGGCAATCTGCAGTTGCCGGTCGAACATGCTCTGGCCGTGCGGCCGCAGGCAGGTCTGGATCAGGGTCATGTCCGAGGCATAGGCCAGCAGATGCTCATGCATGTCGTAGTCTTCGGGCAGGTCCGACTCCAGTCGGAACCAGACGCAGCGGCGTGCCGGCTTCTTCTCCGGGTCGAACAGGTTCTCCTGCTCGGTATGGCGCAGGTCGATGGCGAAGGGCTTGGCGAACTGGTCCAGCAGCCGATCGCTGACCTGGCCGCGGAAGTTCTCCATCAGCTGCTGACGCGTCATGCACTCTTCGGGTGGAGGCACGTCTGGCATCCCGTCCTGGTGGGAATAACCGTCTTCATGAATCTTGAACGAGGCGGACAGGTTCAGGATGGCGCGGCCATGCTGGAAAGCGACCACGCGTCGCGTGGTGAAGCTGCGTCCATCCCGGATCCGGTCGACCTGGTAGATGATCGGGTGGTGCAGGTCGCCCGGGCGCAGGAAATAGGCATGCAGCGAATGCACACTCCGGTCCTCCGGCACCGTCCGGCTGGCGCTGAGCAGCGCCTGCGCCAGGACCTGACCCCCGTATACCCGGACCCAGCCCTCGTTACTGTGCGCGCTGCGGTAGAGGTTCTCGTCCAGCGTTTCCAGCTCCAGATGGGCGAAAAGCTGTTTCAGTCGTTCGTTTTCGTGTGTGCTCATGCCTGCTTTACCACGTTCGGACCCCGGCGTATTATGGGATAAAACACAATAAGAGGATGATACCATGCAAGCGATGCAGTGGCTCAGGCTGGCTATCCCGACTGTACTGGCGGTTGGTGCGCTCGCGTTGTTGATCAACGAGGACGGTGCCAGCGCCAACAGTGACGAACAGCAGATGCTGGACCGGTTCACCGGGCATTACGAACTGGTGAGTTTCATTCGGTTCCCGGAAGACGGCGGTGAAGTGGATACCAACTATGAAGGGCGCATCATGTACGACGGCAATGGCAACATGTCAGCCATCGGCATGCCCCGGGACCTGCCGGCGCGGGCGGCGCGCAGCGAGGAGACCGTACGGGGCGGTTTCGCCTACTACGGCACGGTCAGTCTGGACCTGGACAATGGCATCATCATCCACCACGTCCAGGGTTCGCCGACCCGCGGCAGCTGGGATGGCGAGGACAACATCCGCTATTTCGAGTGGACCGATGACGGTCTGCTGAAACTCTCCATGAAGGATGACGGGGGTCGCACCACCGGAACGCTGACCTGGCGACGGCTGGAAGGTCCCGCCGATACTTGATGCAGATCAATTCCCGGGCCGGTAGCGCGCCTGCCGGCTTCTCCGGGGTGACGGCGTCGGCATAGAATGGCGCCCCGATATCGGGCCACCTGCAGTGAGAGGCATGACCAGAGAGTGAGACATACCGGCGTACTCATGCCCGCGGTGCATCCCGATTATCGTCAACCCATGTGTTTTTTCGGTGCCCTTGTCGCCAGTCTGGCCGTGCTGACGGCAATCTTCTGGCTGTTGCCCCTGCATCGGGTGCTGATTCCGCCGGTCTGGTTCCTGCCTGCCCATGCCCTGGCCGAGCTGGTCGCCATCATCACGTCCATGCTGATCTTCGCCACCGGCTGGATTACCTGGCGCCGCAGTGCCTCGTTCAAGTCCCTGCTGATGGCCTGTGTGTTTCTCGGGGTCGGACTGCTGGATATCAGCCATGTCATGACCTATGAAGGCATGGGGCTGTTCGGCCATCTGGACAGCACGCACGCCACCATCCACTACTGGCTGGCAGCCCGGACGCTGGCCGCGATCGGCCTGCTGGCGACGATCCTGGTGCCGGATCGCCCGGTCAGTCCGCCGCATTCATTCCTGCTGCTGTTCTGGATCCTGGCGCTGGTGGGGGTGGTGCAATGGCTGATTCTGGGCGAGTCCGGTGTGTTGCCTACGGTGTTTACCGGGTCGGAGGGCCTGACGGGAGTGAAGATCGGTGTCGAGATCGGTCTGGCGCTGGTCAATCTGCTGGGCGCCGCGATCCTGTACCGGCGCATGGGGGAGTCGCGCCCCTACCATCTGCCGGCATTATGGGCAGCGTTGATGATCATGGCGTTGAGCAGTGTGCTGTTTGCCAGTTACAGCGCATTGACGGACCTGAACATCGCGATCGGACACGGCTACAAGGTGCTGGCCTACATGTTGCTGTTCCGTGCCCTGTTCGTGGAAGCGGTGGACATTCCCTACCGCCGGGTCAGCGAGTCGGAGCGCCAGCTCAGCCAGCTGGTGGCGGAGCAGCGACTGGCCACCGTGGCCTTCGACACCCAGGTCGCGATCATGGTCACCGACGCCGATCAGCGCATTCTGCGGGTCAATCGGGCTTTCACCGACATTACCGGCTATCGACCCGAGGACGTGGTGGGGGAGACGCCGCGGATACTCAGTTCTGGTCTGCAGAGCCGCGGCTTCTATGCCGAGATGTGGGCGCAGCTGGCGCGCACCGGGCGCTGGGAAGGCGAGATGTGGAATCGCCGCAAGAATGGCGAGGCCTACCCGGAGCATCTGGTGATCAGCGCGGTGACCGACGACGATGACCAGGTGGAATACTATGTGGCCAACTTTGGCGATCTGACCAATGCCAAGAAGGCCGAGGAGCGCATCCACACGCTGGCCTACTACGATCCCCTGACACAGCTGGCCAACCGGCGTATGTTGCGCGATCACATCCGCAAGGCACAAAGCGGGCGCGATGGTCGTCACTCCCACTGGGCCCTGCTGTTCATCGACCTGGACAACTTCAAGTCACTGAATGACGCGCACGGCTACACGATCGGTGATCTGGCGCTGCGGCGGGCCGCGGAGCGACTGATCGCCTGCACCCGCGATACGGATATCGTCGCGCGGCCGGGGGGAGACGAGTTCGCCATACTGGTGGGTGGATTGAAAAGAGGTCCGGATCAGGCGGCGAAAGTGGCGCAGGAAGTGGCGGCCAAGGCGGTGACGCAGCTCCGGACGCCATTCTATCTCAATGGCAGTTCCTGGTCGGTGGCGGCCAGTGTCGGCATCGTGCTGTTCCATGGTGATCACGAGGATCCCGATGAATTGATCGGGCGGGCCGAGATTGCCATGTATGAAGCGAAGAAAGCGGGAGGTGATTCCTGGCGATTTTTTGATCGGGAAATGCAGCAAGAGGCCCAGCGCCGCAGCCGGCTGGAGGAAGATCTGCGCGAGGCGGTGGGCAGAGACCAGTTGCGGCTGTATTGTCAGGTCAAGGTGGACCGGGAAGGCTGCATCATCGGGTGTGAAGGGTTGTTGCGATGGCAACATCCCGAGCGCGGTCTGGTGTCCCCCGCCGACTTCATTCCGGTGGCCGAGCAGAGCGGGCTGATTGTACCGATCGGTCGCTGGGTCATCGAGGAGGCATGCCGTATATTGCAGCGCTGGTCGGCAGACCCGGTGCGCGGGAACTGGTCGATGGCGATCAACATCAGCGGTCGTCAGTTGGGGTATACGGGCTTCGTGCAGGAAGTGAAGGAGATTCTGCATCGGCATCAGGGTGAGGCGCCGGCATCATCGGTTGATCCGGCCCTGCTCGAGTTCGAGATCACCGAAAGCCTGCTGCTGGAGGATATGCAGACATCGGAGCGGGTCATCTCGGAACTGAGTCGTCTCGGTATCGCCTTTGCCATGGATGATTTCGGTACCGGTTATTCGTCGCTCAGCTATCTGAAGATGCTGCCATTACAGGTGGTGAAGGTGGATCAGTCCTTCGTCCGTGACATGCTGGAGGATCGCGGGGATGCGGCCATCATCGAGATGGTCATCGCGCTGGCCAAGACGCTGGAACTGTCGGTGGTCGCGGAGGGAGTGGAAACCGTGGCCCATCACCGGGCGCTGGTGGAGCTGGGTTGTGATTATCTGCAGGGGTACCTGTATGCACCGCCCGTTCCCCTCGAACAGTTGCCCGACCAGTCCGCCATGGACGCATTGGGGCTGCACGATCCCTCCCCCCGACAGTCCTCTGATTGATACCCGTCAAAGACTGTCTCGCGGACCTGCGGCAGACTGTCGCATGACAGCAGGGCAGTGAGGGGGGTACCCATGGATGACCGAGATTCGGATTCCGTTATCTGGCAGGATGATCATGGCGCCGGCCGCCGGGCCGATGTCCAATGCCGTGGGCAGAACCGCCGGCTCGCGGATCGGCTGGCGGAGAAAAGCGTGGAAAGTCCGTGCGAAGTGGTGTCGCTGGTGTGCGCGGCGGACCGACTCTGCCGCGCGGCACGGTGGCTGCTCCTGCACCTGGCGCATGCCCGCTGCGTCCGTCTGGACGGAACGGCGTTGCCACATGAGGAGATCAAGACTCGCCCGCGCTTCAGGCCCGACGAGGCCATGTCGCTGGTGCCGGCCTATGTCGGCTATCTGCTGGCCAACGCCTTGACCGGAACCACCCGCTCCTGGGCCGTGGATCAACACCATGAGCCGGCGGCGGTGCTTGCCGTGGACGCATTGACCGGCAATCTGGAACCGCAGTGGAAAACCCGCTACCCGTTGACCGAAGCGGGACTGTCGCGGATCTGTCGGGATCTGGATGACGATCCGGACATGGCGGCCCGCATTGTCGCCAGGGGCGAGTGTCCACGACTGCTGGGCCTGCACTATGTCCATGCGCCCTTGCCGGGGCAGGAGCTGGTGGCATTCCTGGACCGGACTTCCCTGGAAGCACAGCGTGGCGGTGACCGCGCACCGCGCTGGTGGCGGGGGGAGGATACTGGCTTTGTGCTGCCGATCATGCCGGACGGTGGTCGGGCGGATGTCGACTGGCTGCCGGATCACCTCCAACAGAACGGTTTCGATCCGGTGCCTGTACAGAGAACGGATCCCGCGGGCTTCGCCTGGCTGATCCTGGAAATGTCAGAGCGACTGGAAAACGCCTACGCCGGCATTCGCAGCCGTGAGCAGAGCTATCCGGTCAGACTGCCATTCGGCGTGGCCAGGTCCGCCAATGAGGGCACATCGCTACCGGATTCCGCGTCAGCGGAGGCGATCAACGAGGCACTGAGTCGCCTGTACGTGGCGCCCGTTGATCTGCGGCAGGCGATCTCCCGCCTGGGTTGCCATGAACGACAGGGCCGTGTGCCTGAACGCGATCACCCTCTGCGTACGTTCCGGGTGCCGGTGCCGACGCGGCCGGTTCCGCAGGAGGCACTTCCCGGCGCAGTGGCCTCCCCGCTGATCTGGATAGACGAGTGGTTCTGTCGGCTGGCTGAAAGCAATCCGGACTATCGTGTTCGTGTCGGCGATGTCACCGGTTCGCGGCGATGCCGGCTGAACCGGACCGAAGATGTGCTGTACCGGCGCATGGTTCCGGGGCAGGGCAGTGTGGCCGGTTCGCTGACCGGGTCGGTGGTGGCCGGGCTGGACGAAGAGGCGGTGCTTTCCGCGGTTTTTGCCAATCGTCAGGGCCTCGGGCTGGGCATCTGCCGGGAGTCGGCGTCGCTACGTGCGTTCAGTGTCATGCGCCAGGAGGTGGAGTGCGCCCGTCAGTGGGCTGAATCGGGCCGGGAGATTCCCTGGCTCAGCCGGCCGATCGTGATCTGTTCGCCGGTCTGGGAGGGCGATGCGGTTGGGCAGGGTGCCAGTACGCCCGTATTGAGTGAAGCATGGATGGAGGAAGACGCCGATCTGGCACCGGTGTTTTTCCCGATCGACGCCAACACCGCGGTGGCCGCACTGTATCATCTGTACGGGCAGCGCGGACGGGTGGCCGCCGTGGTGACGGGCAAGGCGACCTTGCCCGTGGTGCTTGATGGGCCTGGCGCCGAGCGTGCCGTCAAGGACGGAGCGGTGCTGCTGCGGCATGATCCAGGGGCCCGCCTGCAGCTGATCGCCGTGGGAGCGTACCAACTGCAGGCGGTACTCAGAGCGGCTGAACTGTTGCGCGCGCACGACGTGGCCTGTTCCGTGGTCGCAATCATCGATCCCACTCGATTCCGCCAGTCCGATGCCGAGACCGGGAGCATCATTCCTACTGTCTCCCACCGGTTGTTTGTATGCCATACACGGGCCCAGCCCATGTCCGGTGCGTTGAGGTGCCTGGACACCGGTCCGGAGCGGAGCCGTTTCATGGGATACCGCAACTTCGGTGGCGCCATCGACATATTCGGGACACAGTTCCGGAACCGACAGACCTGGGCCCATGTTGTATGCGAAGCCGCGCAACTGCTGGGGTGCAATGCGACAGAGTGGTTGTCCGACCATCAGCTGGCGGCGCTGGACGGTAGGGAGGCAGCTGATATACTGCGCTGAATCCACCGATTCCGGTTGCGACATGACCTACAGCTTTCTCTACCTGACCCGGCTGGGTATCGACACCCATCAGGAACCCGTCGTCTACATGCGTGATGACTGCCATGTCTGCCGCTCGGAAGGATTCCGGGCCCAGACTCGTGTGCGGGTTTCCATCGGCAAGCGTTTCATCATCTGTACCCTGAACGTGGTCCACGGTGAGTTTCTCAGCCACCAGAACGCCGGCCTGAGTGAAGCCGCCTGGCGGTTGCTCGACGCCAGTGAGGGAGAAAAGGCCACATTCAGCCATCCCCGCCCGGTGGACTCCATGAGTCATGTCCGGGGCAAGCTGTACGGGCGTCGCTACGATGACAGCAGCGCCGGACAGATCATCGGGGATATTGCCGCCGGGCGTTATTCGGACATACAGCTGTCCGCCTACGTGACCTCCTGTGCCGCCAGCAGTCTGGATGTCGAAGAGACCATCGCCATCACCCGGGCCATGGTCAATGTGGGCAGGCGCTACGACTGGGGGCTGGCCGGACCGATCCTGGACAAGCATTGCGTGGGTGGGCTGCCGGGGAATCGCACCACCCCGATCGTGGTGGCCATTGTGGCCGCCAACAACCTGGTCATTCCAAAAACCTCCTCGCGCGCCATCACAT
>JBNJGU010000067.1:0-12609 GCA_051747985.1 Pseudomonadota bacterium
TGCATGCCCTCCTCGGCGTAGTGTCGGGCCCGCTTGAGCCATATCTCCGCGTGCATCCTGTTGATCTCGGAGGCGACCATGCCGGACAGGATGTCCAGCAGTGTCATGATTTCCTCGCTTTCCCGTTCGGCCAGCCGACGACCGAACAGCACACAGATCAGGGCGTCGGGTTGATCCGTGTCCGGGGAAGTGGTGACAGGGCAGCCCACGCCGGTGACCAGGGGAGTTGTTCCCGTCAGGTCGGCATCCGGTAGCGGGGGCGACCGGTCCAGGTCGAGAGCGCCGCGACCGTGCTGGAGAATATGTTCGTACAGCGTGCCCCGCAGCCTGTGACCGCGGTCGTCGTGCTGTCTCAGGCCCGCATCGTTGCGTGCGGTCAGCGTCAGCAGATCAATACAGGCCTCGATGCCCGCCTCATGCCCGCCGCGACGCTCTCCGACCACCACCAGGTCAGCTTCCAGCAATTCCGCCAGGGCCCGGCCCAGATCCTTGAAGCGGTCACCGGGGCGGACGGCGCGGGCCAGCAGGCTGATGCGCTGTAACCAGGCATCGGCTGCCTGTTGCTCCTTTTCCTGTCGGACTTGCATCATGGGCGGGTACTGGAAAAAGTGCCGAGTATAGCAATCGTCCGCCGATACATCAGTCAGAAACGGGGTGGGTGGTTGAGGGATCGATAACTGAATTGATTCAGATCAATGACGGTCGGGGTCGTGCCGTGTCTGATCCGGTTCAGACGGGCTGTTGTCATTGCGGGTGAGAGGCACTTCCTCGTCCGCCTGCGACACCAGCGCCGCGGCGCCAGCGAATACCAGCGTGATGAGGGTGATGCCCAGTACCACCGTCAGGCGATAGGGCATCGGCACCGACACGTCGGTGAAATGTTCGGCGAGCCAGGCCAGTCCGTTGACAATGACCAGGCCGGCCACGAATGCTGTCCAGACCGCTTTCTTCATGATTTCTCCGGGACCCGGCCATCAGCATACCACCGACCGCGAGGCGGCCGCGATACCTCAGTCGCGGAATACATCATCGATATTCATCCGGCGCACAGTGCCCGTGTTCCGCAGTGGCTCCAGGTCCATACGGTCGAGGTCACCGACGATGGAGATGAAACGGGGCTGATCGGCGACATGCCGGCGCTGGAAAGACAGCATCTCTTCCAGCGTGGCATCCCGCAGTTCACGGAACCGTGCCGGTCGGGGATCCGATTCGATACCGCGGTGACTCCAGCCGCGGAGCGTGCCCGGAATCTGGCGGAACCCGATGACGTCGGACCGGAACTGGCTGATCATCGACTCCCGGGTTTCCAGGAAGCGCGCCTCGGATACCGGTGGCTCGTCGATCAGCGTCAGAAAGGTGTCCAGGGCCTCCGTGGCCTTGTCATTCTGGGTGCCGATCACCCCCAGCAGGAGGTTCTCGTCACCGGAACGGGCCCCCTGTGCGTACCGTGCAGCGGCCGAGTACGCCATGGCCCTGGCCTCCCTCAGTTCCTGGAAAACCACGCTGGACATGCCCAGTCCGAAGTAGTTGTCGTACAGGGCGCCTGGAACCGTCAGTGCCGGATCATAGACCACGCCGGGAGACTCGATCCGGATACGGGCCTGCGCCGTGTCCCGGTCGATCAGCAGCACCTCATTGCCCCGCAGTTCCCTCGCATCGCGGCGCACGTACCCTGGCGGTGATTGCAATGCGGTGTCCAGCGGGTATTGTTGGTGGAGAATATCGCGAACTTCCGCCAGGGAAAGCGAACCGACGTAGGCCAGTTCCTGCTGGTAGCCGGTCAGGTCCCGGACCAGCGGCAACAGTTCGTCGACGGTCAATGCCTCGATTGTTTCACGGCTCATGACATCGAGATACGGGGACTGTTCACCATACCGGTTATAGAGATAGAGCGCGGTGCTGATCGATGCCGGGTCCTGTCGCTGGTCGGAGCGATCCTGCAGCACGCTGGATGTCAGGTCCCGTAACACGGCCGGTTCCACGCTCGCTTCATGGAGCACCCGCATCATCAACGCAAGGCTGTCGGCGAATTCCGTGTCCAGGCCGGAGAGCCGGATGCGGGTACTGTTGGCGCCGCTGCTCACGGAAAATTCGCTGCCCAGACGGTACCACTGTCGTTGCAGGTCGGCCGCGGTACTGCCCGGGATCGCCGCCTTGTCCAGCAGGCCGGCCGCCATCGAAAGTCGTCGGTCCGCTTCCGTTCCCTTGTCCACGGTGATGGTGAAGCTGAACAGCCCGTTCAGTGGGTTGGGCACGTGGATCAGCTCCACGCCGGGGGCGTGTTCGACGATCCGGTAATCGGTGCCGGCTTCCAGGTAGCGCGGCTCGATCGGATCCACGGGCATGGCCAGCAACTGTCTTGCGAACTCCGACTGCCGCTCCGGATCAATATCCACCGGGTCGATCCGTGGTTTTTCCACCTGTGGGATGTCGGCCTCCCCGTCACGGCGGTATACGGCCACGTAATTGTCGGTATCAAAGTGGCGGTTGGCGACTTCGATGACATCCTCGGCCGTCACGGCGGCGAGTCGATCCAGTTGTCCGACCTGGTGTTCCCACGATGTATGGTGAAGGAATGCTTCCCTCATGGCGGCGGCGCGGGAGCGGTTGGATTCCAGTGAGCGCATCTCCATGCGTCGGAAATCATTGACGATGGCCGGCAGCATGTCCTCTTCAAAAGCGCCTTCTCGGATCTTCTGGATCTGTTCCAGCAGCAGCGCCTCGACCTCCTCCAGTGTCTGTCCTTCCCGCGGCATGCCCCACAGGAGCTGGGAGCCGTAGTCATTGTGAAACGAGGGCGATGAGCCGGCGCGGCGGACACGTTGCTCCTGGTTCAGGTTCAGGTTGATCAGTCCGGCGGTCCGGTTGTCCAGGATCATGTCCAGCATCATCAGCTTTTCCTGGTCACCGTGATTCTGTGGCACGGTGCGGAAAGCGATCTGCACTTCCTCTTCTCCCGGGTACTGCACGGTGTTGCGTCGTATGTCCTGGATCGGCTCTTCCTGCCATGGGCCGACCTCCGGCAGGGGACCCGGTTCCCAGGCCGCGAAGTGCTCGCTGATGACTTCCATGGTGTCTTCGGGATCGATGTCACCGCTGATCGAGATCGCCATGTTGTTGGGAACGTACCAGGTATCGAAGTATTCCTGGATGTAGTTCAGGGACGGGTTCTTGAGATGCTCGGTTGTGCCGATCGTGGTCTGTTGTCCGTAAGGATGGGTCGGGTATAACAGTTCGCCCAGCGCATAGGACGAGAGTCGGTCGCGGTTGTCCAGGGTGCGGTTTTTCTCTTCGTATACGACCTCCAGTTCGGTATGGAACAGTCGGAAAACGGGATCGGCAAAGCGGTGGGACTCCAGCGCCGCCCATTGGCGAAGCCGGTTCGAGGGCAACTCGACCCGGTACACGGTCTCTTCATGCCAGGTATGGGCATTCAGGCCGGTGGCGCCCATGCTGCTGTAGAGTTTGTCGATCTCGTTGGGGACGGCAAACCGCGCCGCTTCACCGGACAGCTCATTGATGCGGGCATACAGTTCGGCGCGGCGTTGCGCGTCGGTCTCCTCGAAGTGTGCTTCATAGAGCTCCGCGATCTCTTCCAGGTAGGGCGCCTCGGCGGCATGATCCAGTGTCCCCATTTCGGTGGTGCCCTTGAACAGCAGGTGTTCCAGGTAGTGGGCCAGTCCCGTGGCGTCGGCCGGATCATGCTTGCTGCCCGCGCGCACCGCGATTTCGGCGTGGAGACGCGGCTCCTGCCGGTTCACGCTCAGATACACTGTCAGGCCATTGTCCAGTTCGTAGATGTGAGCCTGCAGGGGATCATCCGGAGATGGAGACCGGACCAGGGAATAACCCGTTTCCCGCGTTGCGGATCCGTCGGCGCTGGCGTTATCGGTGGCGGGCTGACAGGCAATCAGCCACCCGCCGAAAATGACCGTGAGAAGAGTTCGTTTGATAGAGGAGTGACGGAACATGGTGCTCTCCGCGGGGCATGGCAGAACGTCCGCCGAAACGAAAGGCCTGACACATTATGACTCAATATGTCACAAAATGAAACAGATTGTGTCGGGTTGGTGGGGTGCCTGGTAACCGGTGCTGAGCGTCAGATTAGCATGACGATGGCGACCTGCAAAGCGACCTGGACCTACCAGTAGCTTTCGTAGTGCAGACGGCCGTGGGCCCCGGGGTTATCGGTTCCGTCACGGAATCCGTTGGCGCGCAGTCGCGCAACGGCTTCCTGGATCATCCCCGGATTGCCGCAGAGCATGACCTGTGAGCTGGTCGGATCCAGCACCTGGCCACTGACGCGTTGTAGCACACCATCAGCCAGGTGATCGGTGATGTGGCCATCCAGTGTGTCGGCCACGGGCTCCCGGCTGATGATCGGTATGAAAGTGAATCGCCCCGGATAGCGCAGATGCAGGGTGTCGAAAAGCTCCTGATAACGCAGATCGCGCTGGTAGCGCGCGGCGTAGACCAGGACGATCTGGCGGAAGCGCTGCCAGGGTTCCTCCGTTTTCAGCATGGAGAGAAAGGGCGCCACGCCGGTTCCGGTGGCCAGCAGCCAGAGCTCCTTGCTGTCCGGAACCTGGTCCAGCGTGAACTCGCCGGCCGGCTGTCTGTCGACCCAGACCGTGTCGCCCGGCTGCAATCGGTTCAATGCCGTGGAAAGGTCGCCTTCCAGGCGGGTATAGAAAAAGAACTCCAGGGGACGTTCGTCGGGAGCGCTCAGAATGGAATACGGATCACTGATGCGTTGACCGTCAATGTCCAGCGCCAGGCTGGTGTACTGGCCGGCCCTGAATGAGCCGATATCGGCATCAATGGTCAGGGAGAACAGGTTTTCGGTCCAGTGTCGATTGTGGACAACCTTGCCACGGGTCCAGTCATTCATGCCCGGCGTTCCTCCCGGAGTGAGTGTGATGCAACGATGCGGATAGCGAACAGGCGGCGCATTCTCGCACAAAACCGACAGCGGTAAAACATTGGCGCCAGGCCCGAATTTTCTATAGTCTCTGACGGATTACAGAGTGCAATGACAACAGCCAAGACAGAGGAGCGACGATGGTACGGGCAAGCATCAAGCAGGGTTTTCGCAGGTGGCTGGCCACCCCGCTGTGGCAGCGTGTGTTCATGGCATTGCTTGCCGGACTGGTGGTGGGATACTTCTGGGGCCCCGGAGCCGAGTCCATCCGCTGGATCGGTGATCTGTTCATCCGGCTCATCCAGATGGTGGTGGTACCGCTGGTGTTCGTGACCATCGTCTCCGGCATTGTCAGCATGGGGGATCCGAAAAAGCTCGGGACGCTGGGTGTCAAGACCGTGGGGATCTATATGTTGACCACGGCAATCGCGATCACGGTGGGCCTGATCATCGTTTTCCTGACGCAGCCCGGCGTCGGCGTGGATATTTCCACTGCCGTGCCGGAAACCGTGCAGGAACCGATACCTCTCACGGAACGGTTGATGAACATCGTGCCGAGCAATCCGGTGGCGGCGCTGGCCGAGGCGAATATCCTGGCCATCATTTTCTTCGCGGTGTTGTTTGGTGTTGCCGTCCTGGTCACCGGCAGCGAATCCGAGACCGTGGCCAATGTCATGCACGGTAGCGCGGCCATCATGCTGAAGATCACCCACTGGGTCATGGAAGTGGCGCCGTTCGGCGTATTTGCATTGATCGCCTGGGTGGCGGGCACACAGGGCCTGAACACACTGCTGCAGGTGGTCGGGCTCGCCCTGACGGTGGTGGCGGCCTGTGTGATCCATACCGTGGTCACGCACAGCAGTTTGATGTACTTCGTGTTGAAGCTGTCGCCGTTGAAGTTCTTCAAGGCGGTGAAGGAAGCCATGCTGGTGGCCTTCTCGACATCTTCCAGCTCCGCCACGTTACCGATCAGCATGACCACGGCGGAGTCCAGGCTCGGGGTCAAGCCGGTGGTGGTTTCCACGGTATTGCCCCTGGGGGCCACGATCAACATGGATGGGACGGCCATGTATGTCGGCATCGTCTCGGTGTTCGCGGCACAGGTATTCGGGATCGATCTGACGCTGATGGACTATCTGCTGATCGCCGGTACCACCACGCTGGTTTCCATCGGCACGGCGGCGGTTCCCGGCGCATCCATCTTTCTGATGGCGGCGGTGATGGACACCATCGGGCTTGATCCTGGTCAGATCGCCGTGATCATCGGCTTCATACTGCCATTCGATCGCCCGCTCGACATGCTGCGCACCAGTGTCAACGTGACCGGGGACCTGTCCGTGGCCACGGCGGTGGCACGCTGGGAAGACGAGTTTGACGAGGAAATATTCGCTAGAAACTGAAGGAAAGGCGGGTGCCGAGCCGGACGTCTTCATCCAGACCGGGGAAAAGACTGTCGTGCTCGGCCCGGGTGACGATCAGTTGCGTACCCAGGCTCCAGTCGTTGTTGATCCGCCAGTCGGCGGTCAGATTGGCCAGGGACAGATCTCCGTCCAGTTCGGTCTGCAGTGTCGCTGACAGCACCAGGTCATCGTTCAGATGGCGCTGACTGTATCGCAGCAGCAGGTTGCCCCGGGTATCGGCTTCAACCAGCCGCAGATTGCCAGCCACGTTCCGCGCACCGGAGAATCGTTCGGCCGCGATGCTGAAACTGAGCTGGCGGGTCGTGGTCAGAGCGTATTCCAGTCCGGCCGAGGTGGCCAGGCGGTCCGTATGGCGATAGCGGGGCAGGGCGGGTGCGTTCTCCGTCACCGGGGCATAGGCCGCCAGCACATCGCGGCTGTAGGCGATGTCCAGAGTCAGCAGCAGTCGGCCGATGGCGCGGTTGCCGCTGAAGCCCAGCAACAGGTGGTCATTGAACAGGGGGCGGGCGTCGGTTTCGCCCCCGGCCGGGGGTTCATAGCTGACGTCGTTCTCATACAGCCAGGCGGCCATGATGGCCAGATCACTGCCGGGCAGAGAATGTTGCCAGCGTACGCCGGTTTCGAACAGTGCTTCGTCCCGGCGTGCGGTGGAAAGACGCCAGGGAAGCTCGGGAAACAGCGGGCTGCCGACCACCGGTAACGGATTGAACTCGGGATAGAGGTTCACGAAACCGGAGATCGTGCCGGCATCACTGAACCAGTCCCAGTTCACCATCCACTGGTTGCGGCGCGCATCCTCCAGATCGATGACGGTCAGGTCCCGGTATTCGGTGGTGTTGATGATGTCCAGGACGGAATTGCCGACGGTTTCGCCCCAGACAATGGTCTGCCTCCCCAGGGTGACACTGTGGTCGCTTCCGCTTCGTTGCAGATAGAGTTCATCCAGCCAGGTCTCGTGGTCGGGGCGGGCTGTATTGTCGTGTTCATAGCCGCCCGGCAGGTAGGCCCTGATGCGACCGGTGGCGCGCAACAACCAGCCGTTGTCATACAGTTCCTGGTAACGAAGATCGGCCGAAAGGCGGTTGATCTCGAGGCCGTGTGCCTGTTGGAGGATCTCACCCGGCGTTGTCTGGCGGTTGCGATTCAGGTGTCCCAGTACCTGGTGGCCCAGTTCCACGGTGAGTCGGTCCGTCCAGGAACCGGAGGCATCCGATGGGGTGGAAGAAGGCGCCTCGGCCTGGTCGAACATGTCATCGGCCAGTTCGAAATCCTGGGCCAGCGAAGCGTATGGGAGCATTGATCCGGCCAGAACGTGCGCGATGGCGGCCAGTTGCATTGTGTGCCGGCCGGGAATTCCGGAGATGCCCATGAATCAGTCGGAGGCTCCACTGTCGACCTGCTGGCGCAGTCTTCGCAGTTCAGTTTCGCGGTACGCGGAATCGGTCAGTGTGCGGGTGGTCAGAAAATCCGCCGGAATGTCGATGCCGGTATTGATCTCCCGGATTGCCATGTTGGAGAGCCGGTTGCTGACCAGGTTGAGCATGGTCAGAGAGCGGGCCGTCCACACACCATCGATCTTTTCGATGCGCGAGGCCATCAGCCGTTTGATTTCCCGTCCCTGGCGGTCATACATTTCGGAACGGAGCACCACGTAACGTTCGCGGTCCACGTAATGGACCACCCGGGCGTAGCGGGTCTTGCGCATGCGGTCCTCGTCCGGGATGGCCTCGATTTTCCAGACCGGACGATCGGATACCTCCGTCTCTTCCAGTACGCGGATGGCGTAATCATCGAGCTTTCCGGTGTCCTGGTCCTCGGTGGTGAACTCGGAGCCAAACAGAGACGCGGGCTCGTAGTCGTCTTCCGAATTGCCCGCCGCAATGCGTTTGACCTGGCCCAGTGCGGACAGGTAAAGCCAGGTTTCATTGTCCCGTTCGACGTCATCATAGGTATGGCTGAGCATGCCCACGCCACGTTCCGCGGCCGGCTCACGTACGATACTGATGGTCCGGGTATCGCGCAGGTCCTCGCCGATATTGATCTGCACCGTCTCCAGCGATTTGACCCGGGGCCTGTCCGCGCAGGTGATCTGGTTGTTCTGTAGCCCGTATCGGCAGCTGGATAGCTGGACACGGTTGAAGGCGGCCTGAGTCAGTTTGCGTTGATTGTCTTCCACCTCCTCCATGATCTCCCGGCCCTGATCGCCGTACGCAACCGTGCTGAAGAGCGTCAGTAACAGGATGCCAGCGCCACCGAGTATCCGGGCACAGGCTCCAGAAATCGAGAATGCAGTCATGCCGGTGTCTCCTTTGCCCTGAAAGAGTCAAGGGCTTTTATACCAAAACGTGGCCGGAATATCATGAGCATGGCCGGCAACAGGAACAGATCACAGAGTAACGCGATGATGATCGCCATGGAACCGAACAGGCCGATCTTGGCGATGCCCAGGTAGTCGGAGAAACCGAGAATGGCGAACCCGGCAGCCAGTACGAGCGTCGTGAACAGGACCGCCTTTCCCACCACCCGGACGGTTGAGTACAATGCCTGTTCCATATCCCGGGTCCGAAGCAGGGCGACCCGGTAGTGCGTCATGAAGTGCACGGTATCATCCACGGCTATCCCGATGATCACCGGGGCGATGAGTAGCGTGTCGGTATCCAGCGGAATGGATAACAGCCCCATCAGGCCGAATGCGGACAGCGCCGGGATCAGATTGGGCACCATGGCGATCAGACCGGCCTGCACCGAGCCCAGCGTGGCAATCATGATGACGCTGATCACCAGCAATGCCAGCAGGAAGCTGCGGTACTGGGAGCGTGCGATCTCGTCCATCGCGCGCATCATCAGCGGAATGGAGCCGGTCACGTTCACCTGCAGCGCAGGAAACTCCGATTCCAGTGGATCGTACACCAGCCCGATGTCTTCGGACAGCTCCCGGAAGAAGGTCTGATATTGATAGGAGCCGGCGTTATAGGCGTTGAGGGTGATATGCGAGCGACTGTAGTCGTCCGACACCAGTGAACGCCTTTCTTCCGGGTTGGCACTGTTGAACAGGTACAGAAGCTGGGTGACCAGGGTCGCCGAATCGGGGATGCTTTCGTATTCCGGGTCATCATTGCGCATGACGCGGTGGGTTTCCTTGACCACATCCGCCAGTGAGTGGCTGCGTGATACCCGGTCACTGTAGCGTTGTTCCACACGCTGCTGAAACTGCTCCATGGCACGTAGCATCCGTGGTTCGACCAGGCCGTCGACTTCCCCGGTATCGATCATGATGGAGATGCTCTGGGCGCCGGCCATATGCTGGTCGACAACGCGGTAGGCCTCTCTGGGTTCGCTGCCGGCCGTGGTCAATTCAGAGACGTTGCTGTCGACCTGCAATCGGGAGGCGCCGTATAGCGAGGCGATCAGCGCCGCTCCGAAGAGGATCAGCACGGTGCCGGGGCCGCGGCGCACGAGATCGGGACAACGCGGCAGCCAACGATCGGGAGAGAGCCAATGGAAACGCCCGGATCCCGGTGGCCGGTCCCGAAGGCCCGGAGAAGGGGCTCCCGGCCGCCACAGATCCAGCAATATGGGCAGCAGGGTCAGCGTCAATACCAGTGCGGCCAGGATGCCAATGGCCGACATGATACCGAACACCCGGATCGGAACCAGATCCGACCAGGTGAGCGACAGGACTCCGCACATGGTGGTCACGGTCGTGATCAGAATGGCGAGCCCGGTCTTGTCGTAGGCTCCGGCCAATGCCTGCTCGTGGCTTTTCCGGTCACGGCGTAAAGAAAAATAGGCGCTGAATACGTGAATACAATCGGCCAGTCCGACCGTGAACACCAGCATGACCGTGAGGGTGATCATGGTGGAGAGGGTCATGCCGACAAGGCTGATGGTGCCCCAGGCCCAGAGCAGACTGAGACTGACGATCACCATGGGCCAGATCACGGCGCTCAGAGACCGGAACAGGGACCAGAGCAGGGTGGTGAACAGCAGAATGATGATGGCCGCCAGCCACAACATGTCCTGCAACTCCCGATAGACCCAGTCCATCAGAGGAGGATTCCCGACCGGATGGAATGTCAGGTGTTCCTGTTGATCGGCATAGACCGCGCGCACGGCCGTGAAAAACCGGCTGTAGTCCGCCATGTCGACGGTCTGGAAGGGAATGTCCTGCACCGTGGCCTGTTCATCAAAGGACAGGGCAAAGCCCTGCGGATCAGCCGGAGCCGAAAAACTGTCGTCCAGGCTGATTGACTGCCCGTTGATGGCCGGTTCGTACCCGTCCTCGGGCTCGGCGCCGAAATCGGTCTGTATACGGATGGCGGCGTACCGGGTGTCCTCGGAATAGAACGCCAGCAGGTGGTCGTCATTGGCCAGGGCCCGGTCGCGGATGGCAGCGAGTCGGGCGGGGTCATCGGGGATGTCGGCCGGGACCAGGCGCTCGGACAGAAGGGTGTCTTCGGTGCCGCGCTGGAAACGCACGGTGGTGATCGATTCCACGCGCCGGATGTGGGACAGCTCGTCCAGGTCCACGGGCTGCCCGCCGACCGTCTCGGGAAACTGACCCGGATCCAGCCGATGAGGGTTCTGTAATCGCTCCGTGAGGGTCTGTGCGGCATGCAGCGATCGGGCGGAGAACACATCGCCATCGTCGGCCCGGTAGACCAGATAGACGGAATCGTCGCTGCCGAATTGCGAGCGGAAACTGTTCAGCGCGTGAATCGCCGGATCATCCTGATCGATGAAACTGTCGATGGTCATGTCCAGCTGCGTCCGGGACATCGCGGACCAGAGCATGAGAAGAGTGAACCCGATGACCGGGATCAGCACACCCGTGCGGTGTCTGATGACCCATTCAGGTATTCGCGCGAATCGGCCGCTGAACCCCAGTAGCGAACTTTCCATGTGTGTACTCCGCCGGATCCGGGGTACGGGTACCCGGCTTTCAATTATTGTTTTTATGTACTTGTGGCGCGGCTGAACATTGTCTTATTTGCCCGGATGGTCCATCAGACGATCCATGTGGCGGTCATGCGTCACTGACATCGATAGACGCCGAAGGACTGGCGGCCGTCGGTGATCACCGATTCCGGGACGATATGATCACCACCCATGTCCCCGGCCTCATTGCGGGCCAGGCGCACCAGTTCATTCTGCAGTTGTCTGGCGCTTCGCTGCACGAAACCGATGGAGTCCAGTGCGTTTACCGTAGAGGCACCGATACGCTGGCACTCATCGACGTCCGCCGAGGTGGCCAGTGTCACCGCCTCGCCTTCCGGTGTCAGCTGAACCCATTCCGTGCGGCATCCGGCCAACAGCAGGGTGGGCAGTATCATGGCAATGAAAAGGCGCTTCCCGATCATGTATAGATCCTCTTGGTGGATTATCAATGAATCCGTTCAGGTCCTGAAGCCGTCGTCCGTTCAAAATGTGAACTGAATCACATACTGTGACCGGTGCGTGACAGCGTATCTCCGTGTCAATGAGTGTATCTGTAACTGTGGTACCATTCTCCGATAATAATCATTCAGGGAGACAATAACATCATGGCAGTCGACAGGTTACCTCTGGAAGGTAAACAGGTGGTCATCATCGGCGGTACCTCGGGTATTGGCCTGGCGACGGCCCGGGCGGCCCGGGATGCCGGGGCCCGGGTGTGGGCCGGTGGACGCTCCGAGGCGCATCGGAACGAGGCTCGCAACGTGCTTGGCGAGGCGGCCGAAGTGGTGTCCGTGGATACCCATGACGATGAAGGACTGCTCGCCCTGTTCCGTTCGGTGGGTCGCATTGATCATCTGGTATCCGCGGCCACCGGCGGTACGCGGACCATGAAGCCGCTGGTCGAGCAGACCGACGAGCAGTTTCGTGCCGCTTTCGGCAAGCTCTGGGGGTACGCCAGGGTGGCGCGCCTGGGAGCCGAATTTGTCCCCGAGACCGGATCGATCACATTTGTCAGCGGGGCTCCGGCCCGTAAATTACGGCCCAATGCGGGCGCCCTCAGTTGCGTTGGCGGTGCCGTTGAGAATATGGTCCGGGTGCTGGCACTGGAACTGGCGCCGATCCGGGTCAATGTCGTGTCTCCCGGCATCATCGATACGGCATTATTCGACTGGATGGGTGATGAAAAACCCCGGAAGGTGGCCGAGATGACCCGAGGACAGCTGGTTCCCCGTATCGGACGGCCCGAGGAAGTGGCCAGCGCTCTGCTGTACCTGATGCAGAATGGCTACGCCACCGGCACCACGGTTGACGTGGATGGTGGTCAACTGC
>JBNJGU010000068.1:0-12555 GCA_051747985.1 Pseudomonadota bacterium
GTGCGTTCCCGTTCCCTGTTCTATCGTCTGTTGGAGCCTCTGGTGCAGTATCGCCTGTCGCGGTTTTCCAACTGAGGCCTTCCCGTGCATAATGGCCGGTCATCGATCCGAGACCGGCAAGGCACATGAATACAGACCACCTGCAACCGGGTTTCACCCGTGATGACATACAGGTGCTGGAGCGCACGACCCTCTACAGCGGGTTTTTCTCGCTGGAGAAATTGCGTCTGCGGCACCGGCGCTATGAAGGCGGCTGGACGGACGAGCTGGACCGCGAACTGTTCGTGCGCCCGCCGGCCGTGGGGGTGTTGTTATTCGATCCCCGTCGCCGTGAGGTCGTATTGATCGAGCAGTGTCGCGTGGGCGCCGTTGATGTGGTGGAGCAGTCGCTACCTGGCAGCCCCGACAGTCCCTGGCTGCTTGAACTGGTGGCGGGGCTGGTGGAGCCCGGAGAACAGGCCTCGGATGTTGCCCACCGCGAATCGATGGAGGAGGCCGGCTGCCGTATCGAGCGGTTGATCCCGATGCCGGGTTATCTGAGCAGTCCCGGCGGCAGCAATGAGTGGATCACCCTGTTCTGTGGCCTGCTGGATGCGGGGCAGGTCGGTGGGATCCACGGGCTGGACAGCGAGCACGAGGACATCCGGCCGATGCGGCTGACCATGGAAGAGCTGGAAGCGGCGCTGGAACGCGGCCGATTGAACAATGCCATGACCCTGATCGCGATCCAGTGGCTGTTGCTGAATGAAGCTTCCCTGCATCGCGTGACGGGTCCAGACCCGTCGATGCCGACGCGAACACGACAGGAAACCGGGAAGTGAGCATGGCCAGACGTTATCGCGCTGATCTGATGCGCTATATGGCTGAATGTGACGCCAACTATATCCGTTTACTAAAACTGATCCCTCATCTAGAATCATTGACGGATGATACAGAACCGACAGAGACGGGATCGGTGTTCGACGGCGTCGGCGACGACGCGGATACGTGGCGCTTCCGGGTGGGAGGCAGCGAGGCTGGCGGCAGGCCATTGACCGTGCGCATCCGGATTCTGGAGCGATTCCGGTATACGGCCACGCTGGAGTTCAGTCTCTGCAGTGCGCTGGGACGATGGTTGAGCGCGCCGGTGATCGGCGTGCGCGTCTACCATGATGCGGCCACGGCCGAGGTGGTGAACTATCAGGGTCGCAGTGGTTTCCGTCTCAGCTACGGGACGCCCAATGCCCAGATGTATCATCAGGACGAGAAGAGCCAGATCAACGAGTTGTTGGGAGAATGGCTGGATTTGTGCCTGTCAGCCGGAGGCAGCCTGGAGGCACCGCGCATACTCCAGGCCGTCTGATTGGCAGGAGCGGGAGGCTCCGGATAATGGCAGCAGTATCGCCGTGTGACGGGCCGTGAACGGCAGGGATCGAGAGGTCGACATGGCAACAGACAGCACCGATGAGCGATCGGTCCGGGTGGTTCAGCTTACTGATTCCCACCTCTACGGGGACCGCGATGCGGAACTGTTGAAGATGAATACCCAGCACAGCTTCGAGCGTGTGCTGGATCTGGTGGCTGGACAGGAAACGGACATTGATCTGTTTCTGGCCACTGGTGATATCGCCCAGGATGCCAGCCCGGCTGCCTACGAGCGCTTTACGCATTGCATGGGCAGGTTCTCCGCGCCCTTCTACTGGATACCCGGCAATCATGACCGTCGCGCCGCGATGATGCGGATGAGCGAGCAGGACGGAGCCTGCAGAGAAGCGGCGCGGTGGCGTATCCGGATCAATCGGTGGCAGATCCTGATGCTGGACTCCAGTGTCGCCGGCGAGGTGCACGGACGTCTGGCGGCCTCCGAGCTGGATCGTCTGCAGCAGGCGCTGACCGAAGCCTCGGCGGATCCGGACATTGATCATACCCTGGTCTGTCTCCACCACAACCCCCATCCGGGCACGGCGTCCTGGATGGAGGGCATCGGCCTGCGCAATGCCGATGAGCTGCTCAACATCCTGGCCCAGCACAGTTCGGTGCGGGCGGTGCTGCACGGGCATATCCACCAGACGCTGGATTACGAAGAGGATGGAGTCCGCTTTCTCTGCACTCCTTCGACCTGTATCCAGTTCAAGCCCGGCGTCACGGATTTCACCCTGGACGAACAGGCACCGGCCTACCGCTGGCTGGAATTGCTGGAGGATGGCCGGATCGAGACCGGAGTGGAGCGGGTCCCCGATTTCGAAGTGGTCGTCGATCACGCCTCGGACGGTTACTGACTCCCCTGCCAGCGGGTATAATCCCCGACGGCCCGGATTCCGGGCCCTGCAATCCGCTTCCGCTGTTAGACAAGGCGAGACAAGGAACGGGACTCCATGAGTGACCGCTATACCGCTGATGCCATCGAGGTACTGACCGGGCTGGACCCGGTGCGCCGTCGCCCCGGCATGTACACCGACACCGCCCGCCCCAACCATCTGGCGCAGGAAGTGATCGACAACAGTGTCGACGAGGCCCTGGGCGGGCATGCCACCACAATCACCCTGACCCTGGAGAAGGACGGCACCATCGAGGTCAGCGACGATGGCCGCGGCATGCCGGTGGACATTCATCCCGAACACGGCGTCAGTGGTGTCGAGCTGATCCTCGGCCGTCTGCACGCTGGTGGCAAGTTCTCCGGCAAGAACTACCAGTTCTCCGGTGGTCTGCACGGGGTGGGGGTGTCCGTGGTCAACGCCCTGTCCCTGTTCGTTGACATCACCGTGAAGCGCGACGGCAAGGTCTGGGAGATGCGCTTCGAGAACGGCGACAAGGTCTCCGAGCTGAAAGAGACCGGCACGGTCGGCAAGCGTAACACCGGCACCACGCTGCGTTTCCTGCCGGATGAGAAATACTTTGATTCCCCGCGCGTCTCGGTGCCCAGGCTCAAGCATGTGCTGCGCGCCAAGGCCGTGCTGTGCTCCGGCCTGACCGTTCGCTTCATCGACAAGGCCAGCCCGGCCGACAGGGACCAGAGCGAGGAGTGGTGTTTCCAGGATGGGCTGACCGATTACCTGCTGCAGTCCACCGACGGTTACCCGACCCTGCCGGTGGAGCCGTTCACCGGCAGCATGCAGGGCAACACCGAGGCCGTCGACTGGGCCGTGCAGTGGCTGCCCGAGGGCGGCGAGGTCACCGCCGAGAGCTACGTCAACCTGATTCCCACGCCGCTGGGCGGCACCCACGTCAACGGCCTGCGCACCGGACTGCTGGATGCCATGCGCGAGTTCTGCGAGTTTCGCAACCTGTTGCCGCGCGGCCTGAAACTGACTCCCGAGGATATCTGGGAGCGCTGTGCCTTCGTGCTGTCGGTGAAGATGGCCGACCCGCAGTTCTCCGGTCAGACCAAGGAGCGTCTGTCGTCCCGCCAGAGCGCCGCCTTCGTCACCGGCATCGTCAAGGATGCTTTCAGTCTGTGGCTGAACCAGCACACGGCCGAAGCCGAGTCGTTGGCGGAACTGTGTATCGGTCACGCGCAGCGTCGCCTCAAGGCCGGGCGCCAGGTAGCCCGCAAAAAGGTGACCAGTGGTCCCGCATTGCCCGGCAAGCTGGCCGACTGTTCCACCCGGGACGTTTCCGCCGGCGAGCTGTTCCTGGTGGAAGGCGATTCGGCCGGCGGATCGGCCAAGCAGGCCCGCGACCGCGAGACGCAGGCGATCATGCCGCTGCGCGGCAAGATCCTCAACACCTGGGAAGTCGATTCCGGCGAGATTCTCGCCTCGCAGGAAGTGCACGACATCACCGTGGCGCTGGGCGTGGACCCGGGCTCTGACGATCTGGAGGGTCTGCGTTACGGCAAGATCTGTGTGCTGGCCGATGCCGACTCGGACGGGCTGCACATCGCCACGCTGCTCTGCGCCCTGTTCCTGAAGCATTTTCCGGTGCTGGTCCGGGCCGGCAAGGTCTACATGGCCCTGCCGCCGCTGTACCGCATCGACATCGGCAAGGAGGTGTACTATGCCACCGATGAGGAAGAAAAGGACGGCATTCTCGACCGCATTGCCGCCGAAAACCGCAAGGGCAAGGTCAACGTTCAGCGATTCAAGGGACTGGGGGAGATGAACCCTCTGCAGCTGCGCGAGACCACCATGAACCGCGACACCCGCCGGCTGGTGCAACTGACCTTTGGCGATGACGACAGTGAAGGGCATGCCGACACCACCGAGGCCATGGACATGCTGCTGGCCCGCCGCCGCGCCGGGGACCGCAAGGCCTGGCTGGAAGAGTATGGCAACCAGGCGGACCTGGTGCCCTGACATGTATTCTGATACATATTTTCATACGTCCCACGCACAATGAGGCGCGCATGAACATTGCAGAAATCGAGAACCAGATACAGGCCGGACTCCGTGACGGAAGACTCCAGCAGGCGGAAGCCCTGAGCAGGGAACTGCTGTCCCGCAAACCGGAGAGTATTCCCGGACTGCAGGCGGCGTGGGTCGCGGCGATGCAACGGGGGCAGTTCAGGGAGGCAATGCCCTACCTGGACAAGCTGGCGGAATTGCTCCCCGACGATCTTCAGATCCTCGGCAACCTGGGCTTTTCGGCATTCGAATGTGGTGAATTCAGCCGCGCGCGACAGGCCTTTGCGCGAATGCTGCGGCTTGATCCGGGCAATCTGCCGGGCCTGATCTATCATGGCCTCAGTTGCGAGCGGCTGGGAGAGGAAGAGCAGGCCGCGAGTTCATTCCTGCGTGCCCAACGCATCGCCGAAAGGATCGGACCGAAAGGGCTTCCCGACAACCTGCGTGGCCACATGAATCACGTGTCGGAATTCGTCCGCCATCGGCTGACCCGTGTCATTGCCGGTCAGCTGCAGCCACTCAAGACGCAATACGGTGACCAGGCCCTGGCCCGGATCCAGGCATCGGCCGACATCTTCACGGGGCACAGGCCGCCCAGGACGTCGCACCCCGAGTTGCGCCCGCGTCTTGCCTACATTCCGGACCTGCCGGTGAGGATGTTTTACGAGCGCGAGGAGTTTTCGTGGATCACCGAGCTGGAAAAGGCCACCGACGTGATCCGGGAAGAGCTGCTGGCGGTGCTGAAGGAAGACAGCCACTTCAAGCCCTATATCGATCACCCCGCCGGCAGCCGAAGAGCCGAGGAGTGGAAAGAGGTCAATCAGTCCATGGACTGGGCCTCGTTTCACCTGTATCGCTACGGCGAGCGTATTGAAGAAAATTGCGCAAGGTGCCCGAAAACCAGCCAGGTGCTCGAATCCCTGGATCTTAACCGGATGCCCGGATACACCCCCGAAGTCATGTTCTCGGTGCTGCGTCCCCATTCCCGGATTCCGGCACACACCGGGACGGTCAACGGCCGGTTGGTCGTGCACCTGCCCCTGATCGTGCCGGAGAACTGCGGCGGGCTGCGCGTGGCCGACGAACAGCGAAGCTGGACCGAGGGGGAGTGCATGATCTTCGATGACGCCTACGTGCATGAGGCCTGGAATCACAGTGACGACACGCGTGTCGTGCTGATCCTGGACACCTGGAATCCCGATCTGAGTCAGCCCGAACGGGAAGGGTTCAGGCGCCTGTTGCACACTGCCCGGACTTTCGAGAAGGACCTGCTGGACCAGCAGCCGGTATGAGTCACATTCATCCGTCACCGGAAACAGACATCCCATGACACTGAACATCACAGTCAGCCCCGAAGGGGTGGAACAGGTCGGCCTGAAGAGCTATTCGCGCATGGCCTACCTGAACTACTCCATGTACGTCATCAACGACCGCGCACTGCCGCATATCGGCGACGGCATGAAGCCGGTGCAGCGGCGCATCGTCTACGCCATGTCCGAGCTGGGCCTGAAGAGTACGGCCAAGTTCAAGAAGTCGGCGCGCACCATCGGTGACGTGATCGGCAAGTTCCACCCGCACGGCGACTCGGCCTGCTACGAGGCCATGGTGCTGATGGCGCAGGACTTCAGCTACCGATATCCGCTGGTGGACGGGCAGGGCAACTGGGGTTCGCCCGACGATCCCAAGTCCTTCGCCGCCATGCGCTATACAGAGTCGCGGCTGCGCGCCTACGCCGACGTACTGCTGGGCGAGCTGGGGCAGGGCACGGTCAACTGGCAGCCCAACTTCGACGGCACCATGGACGAGCCCGAGCTGCTGCCGGCGCGCCTGCCCAATGTGCTGCTCAACGGCGGCAGCGGTATCGCCGTGGGCATGGCCACCGACATCCCCCCGCATAATCTGCGCGAGGTGGCACGGGCCTGTGTGCATCTGCTGGACAACCCGAAGGCAACCCTCGATGAACTGATGGAGCACGTTCGGGGACCGGACTTTCCGGTGGCCGCCGACATCATCACGTCCCGCGACGACCTGCGCCAGATGTACGAGACCGGGCGTGGTTCGGTCAAGGCGCGGGCCGTCTACACACAGGAAGATGGCGATATCATCATCACGGCGCTGCCGTACCAGGTGTCCGGAGCGCGGGTACTGGAGCAGATCGCGGCGCAGATGCAGAAAAAGAAACTGCCCATGGTGGTGGACCTGCGCGATGAATCCGACCATGAGAATCCGACCCGCATCGTCATCGTGCCGCGCTCCAACCGCGTCGATGTCGATGAGCTGATGCTGCACCTGTATGCCACCACGGACCTGGAGAAGTCCTACCGCGTCAACTTCAACATGATCGGCACCAGCGGCCGCCCGCAGGTCAAGGACCTGGTGTCGCTGCTGAAGGAGTGGCTGGAGTTCCGCAAGGAAACCGTGCGCCGCCGGCTGCAGCACCGCCTGGACAAGGTCGTCGACCGCCTGCACATCCTGGAAGGGCTGCTGGTGGCGTTCCTGAACATCGATGAGGTGATCGCCATCATCCGCGGCGAGGACAGGCCCAAGCCGGTGCTGATGACCCGCTTCGGTATCTCCGACCGTCAGGCGGAGGCCATCCTGGAGCTGAAACTGCGACAGCTGGCGAAACTGGAAGAAATGAAGATCCGCGGCGAGCAGGAAGAACTGGAAGAGGAGCGCAAGCGCATCGAGTTGCTGCTGGGCTCTCAAGCCCGGCTCAAGACCCTGATCAAGAAGGAGATCGCTGCGGATGCCGAGACCTATGGCGATGACCGGCGCTCGGCGCTGGTGGATCAGCCGCCCGAGGCGAAGGCCTTCAGCGAGACCGAGCTGATCAGCAGCGAGCCGGTCACCGTGGTGCTGTCCGAGCGCGGCTGGGTCCGTGCCGGCAAGGGCCATGAGCTGGACCCGGAGACTCTCCAGTACAAGGCAGGTGACCGCTTCCGGCAGGCCGCGCGCGGCAAAAGCAACCAGCAGGCCGTGTTCCTGGACTCCACCGGACGTACCTACTCGCTGGTGGCCCACAGCCTGCCCTCGGCCCGCGGTCAGGGCGAGCCGCTGTCCGGCCGGCTGGCGCCTCCCTCCGGCGCCAGTTTCGAAGGTGTGCTGCTGGCGGATGAGAAGCAGGAAGTCTTGCTGGGCTCCGATGCCGGCTACGGGTTCGTGACCACCATGGCCGACCTGCAGAGCAAGAACAAGGCTGGCAAGGCGGTGCTGAAACTGCCACGCAATGCCCGGGTCATGCCGCCGGCGCTGATCACCGACTATGACAGTGACTGGCTGGTGGCGGTCAGCAACGAGGGTCGTCTGCTGTATTTCCCGGTGGCCGAACTGCCCCGCCTGCAGCGCGGCAAGGGCAACAAGATCATCAGTATCCCGTCGGCGCGCGCCGCGGATCATGTCGAGTTCATGGTGGCACTGGTGGCCGTGGCCACCGGACAGGGCATCACGGTCCACGCCGGTCGGCGGCATCTGACGCTGAAAGCGGGAGACCTGGAACATTATCGTGGTGAACGGGGCCGGCGTGGCAACAAGCTCCCGCGCGGTTTCCAGAATGTGGATCGTGTGGAGCCAGCCTGATTCAGCTGTCGGCGGCTTCGTCCTGTAGCAGGCTGGCCTGGCGTTGCAGCAGCGCCCGGGTCGGTCCCGCGGGGGCCCGGACCAGGTACAGCTCGAAAAGCTCTCCGTCCAGCAGATCAATGATCTGTGAATACCATTCATCGACGAAGTGGTTGTCTGCATCAGACAGTGTGAGCACTTCCTCGCTGGCAAGCAGTCCGTTCGGTGGGCTTTGCTCACTGATCAGTTCGGCAATCCGGGCCGTCTCATCCAGTCCGCCCAGTTCCGTGGTGTCGGACTCGTGCAGGGCACAATGCAGTGCCGCGTGCACCGTGATCCGTTCTTCCTCCGGCCGGCGTCGATTGGCCCGGTTGTGTGTGGCCAGCACCAGCACCGCGCAGCACAGCGCCTGGTAGGCCAGTTCGTTGGCCTGGCCCGCCTGTGTGAACTGCAGCTGCAGGGCCTGTCCACCCGACGCATGCAGTACCCGTGCCTGATAGAGGTCGGCCACGCGTTCCAGTGATGGCGTCAGGTCTTCCAGCGCCGCGCGCTGGCCGGATTCACCCGCTGCAATACGCAGATGCAACACGGCATTGGCCGGTACGGCGACGGAGGAGACTTCGTTCCGTGGATCCGCCTCGCTTTTCTCGCGATGTGGCGCGGGCGGGCGGGGTGGTCGCTGCAGGGCCATCACCAGTGTGGCGGACAGGATCAGCATCAGCGTCATTGCGCCGGGTATCATCCATCGTGTGACCGGGTCCGTTGCACGCATTCCGGCCCGGTCCAGGTAGATGCGTACATAGCCGGCCACCGAATCCTGTAGTGCGATCGGGGCGACATGGCTGTTGCCCTGTCCGGTATCCGGGGTACCCGACGCGGACGGACCGGCAATCGCCAGCACCTGGTCATCCACGGTGAATACGGCGGCCTGGGCAATGGCCGGGCTGCGTGTCAGTTCCGTCAGTAATACATTCAGGCTGATCAGGTCGTTGGCCAGTACCAGTTCCGTGGCCAGCAGGGCGGTCTGGTTCGCCAGGGAGTCGCCCAGAAGTTCGGTCTGCTGGTCCAGTTGCTGACGAGTGGTCTGGCCTGCGACCAGCCACACCATTGCCATGCCCAGCAGCACCAGGACGCATACCAGCAGAGTCCACTGTCGTGGGGACAGAGGCGACGAATACGGTCGATCGGTCATGCCTGGCTCCTGCCAACGTCCGTGATGATTCAGTCTGAGTGGTCCGACGGGAAATCCAGGGTGATCTCCTCATCCTGGACGAAGCCGAAGTCCAGCGTCGCGCTGGGCTCGCGCAATACGTTGCCCTGCACGAAATTGACCCGTGCCTGCCACAGCAGGGGGAGGATTTCCATCCGCTCCACCATCGGTGCGATCACCAGGATGCCCCGGGAATGCAGGCTGCTGATCAGCTGGTGCAGGCGGTCTTTCTGTCCGGCGTCCCGATCGATACCGGACAGCAATGCGCGGTCCAGCTTGACGTACTCCACCGACAGGTTGCGCAGATACTCGAGGGGATCCATGGCACTGCCGAAATGCGTGACGGAAATGCCGGTGTCCAGCTCCCGCAGCTGACGTCCGAAGTGCTCGATTTCCTCCAGTGCGCTGAGGGCATCGATCTCACTGATCTGTATGATCAACTGGTTGGCGTGCAGGCGTCTCACACGCAGCGCCTCTGCCAGCCAGTTCAGTACGGTGCCGCCGGTGATGGTGTTGAGCGTGACGTTGATGAACAGTCGCAGATCAGGGTTATTGCTGCTGGCCAGCATATCGAGTGCCTGTTGCAGGACGCGGCGGTCCAGCTTCTCGCCCAGGCCATGCTGGGTGACGGTCTCGAGAAACTCCGCCGGCGGAATCAGCTGTTCGCCATCGTGCAGCCGCACCCGCACCTCGTAACGTTCCAGTTCATCTTCATGCAGGCTGACCACAGGTTGGTAGACCAGTGTCAGGCCATCCCCGCCTTCCAGGGCCCGGCTGATCATGTCCAGCTGCCGGCGATACCGGGACTGGCTGCCCAGCTCGGTGCGCTGACTCATGCGCAGGACCCGGTTGTGCTGCGCCCGCACCAGCAGGGTTTCCGCATCCGCGCTCTCGCCGGAGATCACGGCCATGCCGGCGGACAGCTGACATTCCAGCCGCTCCGGCAGCAGGGCCAGCAGTGTCCGTTCGATCTCGGGCATCTGTTGCAGCAGGGTGTCGGGGCCGGTGGTGGCAGGCAGCAGTAGGGCAAACCCGTTGTCGCTGATACGGCCGATGCGGCGTTGATCCGGAAAGCGATGCTGCAGCGCCTCGATGAAGTCCCCCAGGACCAGATTGCTCTCCGAGCGCCCGAGCACGGAACGCACGCTGTCGAAGTCATCCAGCTCCAGTACCACCAGTGTGGCGGTCTCGCCCTGGTACACCGCGCGGCTGACCTGGCGGGTGATGGCGTCCAGCATGCGCTTGCGGGCCGGCAATCCGGTCACCAGATCACGACTGCCCAGATCGTCCGCCTGATTGTGTTGGTCGGAGGTGCCGGTGGCCGGTCGCAGGCGGATCTGCAGATGGCGCTCGCCCTGATGGCTGATGACCGTGCAGTCCATCTCCACCCGGGTGGTGGAGCCGTCCTGGTGACGCAGGGACAGTTCACATCGCTCCTCGGGCCGCTTTCCGGCGCCCGGGTCCGTGGCGGTCTGCAGGAAATGGCGCACCGGCTCGACATCGGCATCGGCGACCTGGTCCAGAAAGGGGTTGTGCAGTAGCGACGTGGCTTCCTGGTACCCCAGAAATTCCAGCCAGGCCGGATTGCAGTACTGGTAGAGACCATCACTCAGCCAGGCGACCGGATCGGTGGTGTCATCCAGCAGCTGGTGATAGTGCCGCTCGATCTCCCGCAATGCCATGGTCAGCTGGCGGCGCTCGCGGCGCTCGGTCAGTTGCTGCAGTTCGCGCCGGATGCGGTGCACGAAGCGTCGCTGTCCGCTGTCCTGTTGCAGTTCCTCGAGATCGAAAATATCGGCCGCGCCCCGGGCCAGATAGTGAATCGGCACGGGGGTGGAGGTTTCGTTGTGGATGATGACGCAGGGGATGTCCAGCCGGGTCTCGTTGAGGTGGTCCAGGGCTTCCCCGGCCGTGGTGTTCTGACTGGCCGTGAACAACAGGATCAGGTGCCAGGGTTCGGCGGCCAGTATGTCCGTGAAGCTGCGATCCGGGGCAATATCTCTCCCCTGCAGGCCGAGCCCGGAGCGGCGCAGCAGATTGAGCAGGCGCTCGGCATCCGGATTGCCCTCGGAGGACAGCAGGATTCTGTGGATGATGTCCTGTTCCATGTTCAGCCCAGTACCGTCTTGGCGCCCTCGCCGGGCAGTTCCCTGGCCAGCCGCGGCACCAGATAGCCCGGCAGCCGGTTCCGTATGGCCTCCAGCAGGGATCTGGCGCGAGACTCCGGGACATCGAAATGGGCCACGCCCTGTACCCGGTCCAGCATGTGTATATAGTAGGGCAGTATGCCGGCGCTGAACAGTTTTTCACTCAGCGCCACCAGTGTGTCTTCGTCATCATTGACGCCGCGCAGCAGCACGCTCTGGTTGAGCAGTGTCACTCCGGCGGCCCGCAGTCGCTGCATGGCCTCGATCACCGGAGCGTCGATTTCGGCCGGATGGTTGCAGTGCACCACCATCGTGGTCTGCAGCCCGCTGTCCTGTAACCAGTGCAACAGATCTGCTGTCACCCGCGCCGGCATCAACACGGGGGTGCGGGTGTGGATGCGTAGCCGCCGGATCTGTGGCAGGGCCTTCACCCGCGTGGTCAGCCAGGCCAGCAACCGGTCCGGCGCCGCGAGTGGGTCACCACCGCTGTAGATGACCTCGTGAATGTCATCGTGCTCCGCCAGGTACGTCAGCGCCGCTTCCCACTGCCGCCGGCCGGGTGTGTTCTCGTCATAGGGAAAGTGGCGCCGGAAACAGTAGCGGCAGTGAACCGCGCAGTGCGGGGCCACCAGCAACAGCGCGCGGCCATGATATTTGTGCAGCAGACCGGGCACGGTGTTGGTCTCTGCCTCCCGGAGTGGATCGGAAACGAATCCGGGGGTATCATCGCCTTCCCTGCCGATCGGCAACACCTGCAGCAACAGGGGATCCAGCGGATCGCCCGGGCGCATCCGGCTGACGAAAGCGCGCGGCACCCGGACCGGGAACGTGTCCAGGATGCCGGGTGGAATATCCAGTGACTGCCCCAGTGCCTGCTCCACAGAGTGCACGGTCAGGCCGAGCAGCGACAACAGTTCCCGGGTGTCGGTGATCAGGTCCGAGAGTTGCTGCTGCCAGTTTTCCGGCTCCGGAGTGAAGGTCGGGGACAACGGTATGGTGACGGTGCTTGACATGGGCGGTGCAGGTTCGACAATACGCGGATCGGGAATCCGCCACATGGTAAAGCATTCCAGTGGCAAAGACGATCAACAGAGGTAATGCATGGCACAGTATTCAACCAACGAATTCAAGGGCGGCCTGAAAGTGCTGCTGGACGGCGACCCCTGCTCCATCCTGGAGAACGAGTTCGTCAAGCCCGGCAAAGGCCAGGCTTTCAACCGGGTCAAGCTCCGCAACCTGCTCAATGGCCGGGTGCTGGAGAAGACCTTCAAGTCGGGTGACTCCATCGAGGCGGCCGATGTCATCGAGATCGAGATGT
>JBNJGU010000069.1:0-12494 GCA_051747985.1 Pseudomonadota bacterium
CAAACCGTCGGTCATCCTCTATATCGACGACGAACCGGCCAGTGTGCGGCTGGTGAGCAAGGTACTGACCAAAAGAAGAAACTACATGCTTCTCGATGCCAGTACCGGCGAGGAAGGCCTGCTGATGGCGCAGTTTGCCGGCCCCGAGCTGAAGGTCATACTGGTCGACATCAACCTGCCCGATCACTCCGGCTACCATATTCTGGAACGTTGCAGACAGATGCCGAACACCCGGGATCTGCCGATCATGGCGGTATCCGCGAACGCCATGACGCACGAGATCGAGGCCGGATTGAAAGCCGGTTTCGACCGTTACCTGACCAAACCGCTGAACATTCCCGCGTTCATCGATATTATCGATAATGCGATCGATTTTTCCCGCCGAAAAACTCATCAAGAATAGTCCCTGGACACCGATACCCTAGAAACAATAACCGTAACAGGCTGTGGTCATGCATGTATTTCCCCTACCACGGTCGCTTACCATCGGGACAATCCAGGAAGTCCACCAGTCGATCACGGAATGGATCGGAGAAGGCGATCATCACGCGCTGGATGGACAGGCCGTCGAATCCCTGGATGCCACGGGCATTCAGCTCCTGGTCTCGCTCATCGGCACCGGGACGGAACCCTCCACATCCCTGATGCTGATTCACCCCAGCACCGCGTTGAAAACTTCCCTGCCACTGGCCGGCCTCGCCGATCTGTTGCAGGAATCCCCCATTGAAACTGACGAACAGGCAGATCCCCGATCATGAAAACCATTCTAGCTGTAGACGACTCCAACTCGCTCCGTCAGATGGTGGTATTCACACTGAAACAGGCTGGATATGACGTGGTCGAAGCGGCGGATGGCAATGAAGCCCTGAGCCGCGCACAAGGCCAGAATACCGACCTGGTGCTGACCGATGTGAACATGCCGGGCAAAGACGGCATCACCCTGGTCCGGGAGTTGCGGGCACTGCCGGGCTACCGGTTCACCCCCATCCTGGTGCTGACCACCGAAGCGGGTCCGGAGAAAAAACAGGAAGGCAAGGAAGCCGGGGCCACGGGATGGATCGTCAAACCCTTCAGTCCCGAGCAGTTGCTGTCCACCGTGCAGCGTGTGCTGGGCGAGCCGTCGGCATGACGATCGACGTACAACAGTTTGTGCAGACTTTTCTGGAGGAAAGCTTCGAAGGGCTGGATACCATGGAGGCCCAGCTGCTGGAGCTGAACGGAGAGGATACGGCGAGCATCGACACCATCTTCAGGGCCGCCCACTCCATCAAGGGCGGCGCGGGCACGTTCGGTTTCTCGGCGGTCAGCGACTTCACGCATGGCGTCGAGACCCTGCTGGACCAGATGCGCTCCGGCACTCGGTCCACCACCCCCGAGCTGACCGCGCTGTTGCTGGAAGCCGTGGACTGTATCCGCTCCATGCTGTCCGCCACCGACAGCGGACAGACGCCGGATGCGCGGAAAGTGGCCGACACCGCCGCCCGGATCGAGAGCTGGCTGGTCGACAACCCGGCCCACTCCCGACACCCGGAGCCACCGGCCACCACCACACCGCCCCCGTCGCAAGGCTGGCGCATCCGGTTTGAACCGCATCCGGACATCATGATGACCGGCAACGACCCCCTGCGCATTCTGGGTGCGTTGTCAGAGCTGGGCGACATGGCGTGTCAGTGTGACCTCGGTCGACTGCCTCCCATCGAGACACTGGACCCTGAACAGTGCCACCTGTCCTGGGACATCATCATCCATGGGGACATTCCGAGGGCGGCAATAGACAGCGTCTTCGAGTGGGTGGAAGACGAATGCAACCTGACGATCGACGCCATCACTGCCGACGACGAGGCCCCGGCCCCCGCTGCCGACCAGCCTCCCCGGTCGAGCCAGCCGCCCGGGGACCCGCCACGGGAACAGCACTCGACCACTCAGGGCAGACAGCGCGACCAGTCCAGTTCCATCCGCGTCAATACGCAAAAGATCGATGCACTGATCGACATGGTCGGCGAGCTGGTCATCACCCAATCGATGCTGGGAGAACTCAGCGAACGATTGCAGAATGGCGACCCGGGTTGCATGGAGCAGCTACTGGACGGCATCACCCAGCTGGAGCGGAACACGCGGGAACTACAGGAGAACGTGATGGGTATCCGTATGTTGCCGATCAGTTTTGCCTTCAACCGCATCCCCCGCATGGTCCATGACCTCGGCGGTCGTCTGGGCAAGTCCCTGCAATTACGGCTGGCCGGCGAACAGACCGAACTCGACAAGACCGTACTGGAAAAGATCAGTGATCCGCTGGTGCATCTGGTCCGCAATGCCGCCGATCACGGTATCGAGACACCGGAACAGAGAGCGGCGGCGGGAAAACCGGAGACCGGCACGATCCAGCTCAACGCCTTCCACAAGGGCGGCAACATCATCATCGAGATTGCCGATGACGGGGCCGGACTGAACCGGGAGCGCATCCGCGAGCGGGCCCTGCACCGGGGCCTGATCACTGAGGATCAGGCCCTGAGCGATGACCAGCTGGATGACCTGATCTTCGCGCCCGGATTCTCCACCGCGGAGGCGATCAGCGACGTCTCCGGCCGGGGCGTGGGCATGGATGTGGTGCGACAGAACATCAACTCCCTGGGTGGCGCGGTGGAGATATCCAGCGAACCCGGAGCCGGCAGCCGGGTCACCATCCGCCTGCCTCTGACCCTGTCGATCCTCGACGGACAGTTGATCGAAGTCGGCCAGGAGAAGTACGTCATTCCACTGGTCTCCATCATCGAATCCATTCAGGTCACACCGGGCCACCTGCGCTCCGTCGCGGACAGTCGCCTGCTGTACCGGCTTCGCGACCAGTACATTCCCGTCCTCTTTCCCGATCAGCTCCTGCTCGGCGACGCGCGGCGGGATCGGGACCTGGACCACGCCCTGCTGGTGGTGGTGGAGGCCGAAGGCCAGCAGGCGGGGCTGGTGGTGGATGATCTGCTCGGTCAACAGCAGGTGGTCATCAAGGCCCTGGAAACCAACTTCCGCCGCGTCGACGGCATCGCCGGCGCCACGATTCTGGGAGACGGCACCGTCGCACTGATCCTGGACGCCAGCGGACTGATGCATCTGGCCTCCCGGCGGACGCCAGATGCCCCCCTTCTGAAGCGCCGGGACAATGCAGCAGCATGAGGAAAGTAACATGAACATGGGCCAGGCACTGGAAACCGATTACGACGTGACAGGACAGGAAGGAGAACAGTTCCTCACCTTCATTCTGGCCGGCGAGGAATACGGCGTCGACATTCTGCGCGTACAGGAAATCCGCGGATGGACCCGCACGACTCCCATTCCCAACGCGCCACACTACATCAAGGGTGTCATCAATCTGCGCGGCACCATCGTGCCGATCATCGACCTGCGCGAGCGCTTCAACATGCAGACGCTGGAGTACGGCCCCACCACGGTCGTCATCGTCGTGCGCGCCGAACATGAAGATCACGAACGCATCATGGGCATCGTCGTCGATGCCGTCTCCGAGGTGTACAGCCTGCAGGACGACAACCGCCAGGCGCCCCCCGACCTGGGCAATGCCATCGACGAGCAGTTCGTCACCGCCCTGGCCACCATCGAGGAGAAAATGATCATTCTGCTCGACATCGACCGATTGCTGAGCAACGCGGCGCTGCAGCAGATCCGTCCGGAGGAGACCACACAGTGAGTCGCACCATCGCTGTCATGAACCAGAAAGGAGGCGTGGGCAAGACCACCACGGCCGCCAATCTGTGTCATGGCCTGGCCCTGCGGGGACGGCACGTCATTGCCGTGGATCTGGATCCGCAGGGGCATCTCAGCGCCTCGTTCGGACACCACGATCCGGACCCGGGACTGGACCGGCTGATGGATGGAAATGCCCGTCCCGACGAAGTGCTGCGCACGGTGCGCGAATCCCTCGATCTGGTGCCACCCGGCACCCGGCTCAACGAGGTCGATGGCCTGAAGGAAGGCGGAGCGGCGCGCGGGCGGCTGCTGCGCGATGCGTTGGCACGACTGCCGGAACGGGACTTTGTCATCATCGACTGTCCGCCCTCTTCCGGCCTGCTGGGCATGAACGCCCTGTTGGCCACGGATGAATTGCTGATACCGGTCACGGGAGACTATCTCTCCCTCAGTGGGTTGTCCCGGCTCATGCGCATTCTGCGCCAACTGGAACAGAAAACCGGTCGCCCTCTCCCCGCCCGGATGGTCATGACCCGCTTCAACGCGCGTCGCCGCCACGCCCGGGAGGTGCGGGAGAAAATACAGCAATACTTTCCCCGTCAACTGTCCGGCAACACGATCCGGGAAGCGGCGGCGCTGGCCGAATGTCCGAGCTTCGGCAAGAGTATATTCGAATATCGCCCCACATCGATCAGCGCCCAGGAGTACGAGGCCCTGACCCGGGAATACCTGTCCCCGGGGACGATCGGCGAAAGAAGGTAACGACATGTCCACAAAACGAAATACCCGGATTGGTGATGATCCGCTCGCCTGGCTACAGGACGAGCGCAGCGACGCCGAAACTACAACTGAACACCAGGCAACCGTGCCTACGGAGGAATCAACCATGGCCGCAAACAGGAAAAAGATCGAAGAAGAATTGACGCCCGATACAGCCGAGGCGGAACTGAACCAGCTTCGTTCCGCGGTCAATGGAGCGATGACCGCAATCATGATGGTGGACAGGGACCTCGTCATCACCTATGCCAACCAGGCCACGCTGGAACTGATGCGACGCAACGAAGCCGAGATGCGCAGCATCTATCCCGGTTTCCGTGCCGATGAGCTGGTCGGCAGCTGTATCGATCGTTTTCACCGCAATCCAGCACACCAGCGCCGCCTGCTGGATGACCCCGGCAATCTGCCGTATCAGACCGATATCGCGGTGGGTTCACTGCGCTTCGAACTGAACGTGACCGCCATCCGGGATGACCACGGAGAATATGTCGGCAATGCGCTGGAATGGTCTGATGTGACCGAACAACGCAGGAAAGAGGGCGAAGTGGCCCGCCTGCAGTCAGCCATCGACGGCGCCACCACCAACCTGATGCTCTGCGACGCCGACCTGAACATCGTCTACGTGAATCCGGCCGTCACCAACATGCTCCGGAACCGCGCCGCGGAGATGCGTCAGGCCTTCCCCGGTTTCGACATCGACAACCTGGTCGGCCAGAACATCGACAAGTTCCACAAGAACGCCGCCCACCAACGCGCGCTGCTGTCCGATCCCACCCGCCTGCCCTATCGCGCCGAGATCCAGGTGCTGGACCTGCACTTCGAGCTCAATGCCACCATGATCACCGGCCCCGACGGCGAGTACATGGGCAACATGGTCGAATGGAAAGACATCTCCGAGCAGAAGGACGCCGAAGAGCAGATCCGCAATCTGGTGGAAGCCGCCAGCCGCGGCGAGTTCTCCAACCGCATCGATACCAGCAGATACACTGGTTTCATCAAACAGCTGGGGGAACGGCTCAATGCGCTGATGGACGTCAACGAGCAGGGCCTCACCGACGTGGCGGACGTGATCAGGATGCTCTCGCAGGGCGACCTCAGTGGCTCCATCACCCGCGACTACCAGGGCCTGTTCGGACAGGTGAAGGATGATGTGAACAACACCATGGAAAACCTGCAGCACATGGTCTCGCAGATCCGCGACGGCGCCACGACCATTGCCGGTTCGGCCTCGGAGATCTCCCAGGGCAATACCGACCTGTCGCAGCGCACCGAGGAGCAGGCATCCAATCTGGAGGAGACCGCCTCCAGCATGGAGGAGATGACTTCCGCCGTGAAGTCCAGCGCCGACAATGCCCGCCAGGCCAATCAGCTCGCCACCAGTGCCCGCGACCGGGCCGAAGAAGGAGGCTCGGTGATTTCACGCACCATCGACGCGATGGGTGAGATCAATACCTCTTCCAAGAAGATCGCCGACATCATCGGTGTCATTGACGAGATCGCCTTCCAGACCAATCTGCTGGCCCTCAATGCGGCGGTGGAAGCGGCCCGGGCCGGCGAGCAGGGACGCGGATTCGCGGTTGTGGCGGCCGAGGTACGCAACCTCGCCCAACGCAGCGCCCAGGCGGCCAAGGAGATCAAGACCCTGATCAAGGACAGCGTGGAGAAGGTCGAGGACGGCTCTCGCCTGGTCAATGATTCCGGTCAGACGCTCGATGAGATTGTCACCGCCGTCAAGAAGGTCAGTGACATCATCGAGGAAATCGCCGCGGCCAGTCAGGAGCAGTCCTCCGGCATCGAGCAGGTGAACAAGGCCATTTCCCAACTGGATGAAGTGACCCAGCAGAATGCCGCCCTGGTGGAACAGGCCGCCGCCTCCAGTGAATCCATGGATGAGCAGTCCAACAGCCTCATTGAGCTGATGGCCTTCTTCAAGACCGGCGAGGAGGAGAGCGCCCGGCCACCGCGCCAGGACAGCATCGGTACGATGGCCGCGAGACCACCGGCACGAAGCCGTCACAAGGCCAACGCCACGCCCACCCGCCGCGCTCCGGCACACGCCAGAACCGGCGACCAGGACGACCAGTGGGAAGAGTTTTAGGAACAGCCCCGATGACAGCGTCCATTGCACATGAGGAGCATACCGCCCCTGAACGCGAATTCGCGATGAACGACGATGACTTTCAGTTCATCGTCCGCCTCATTGCGCGGCGCGCCGGCATCGCCCTGGGCGAAGTCAAACGCAACCTCGTTTACAGTCGCCTGGCACGGCGACTGAGAGTGCTGCAGCTGGACTCGTTCTCGGCCTATTGTCAGGTGCTGGCCGATGACGAGGACGGCGAGCTGGAGCATTTCGTCAATGCGCTGACGACCAACCTGACCTCGTTCTTCCGGGAGCCGAAGCACTTCGAATACCTGGAGCACACGCTGCTCCCGGCATGGAGGAAAGGCCCGGAGGCGGAAACGCTGCGGATCTGGTCGGCCGGATGCTCCACCGGAGAAGAGCCCTACTCGCTCGCCATGACCGTCGATGCGGCACTGCCGGAACACCCGGACGTTCGAATCCTGGCCACCGACCTCGACTCCAGTGTCATTGCCCGGGCCCGGACCGGAATCTATGACATCGAACGCGTACAGAGTCTGGCCACACCCGCGCTGAAAAAATGGTTTCAGCGCGGTACCGGAGAGCGCAGCCACCAGGTCAGGGTCCGGCCCGGGATCCGCGAACGGGTCACTTTCCGTCAGCTCAACCTGATGGAACCGTGGCCCATGCGAAAACCGTTCGACATCATATTCTGCCGCAATGTCGTGATCTATTTTGATCGTGATACCCAACGCCGACTATTCGATCGATTTGCGCAACAGCTGAAGCCGGGGGGACACCTGTTCGTGGGACACTCGGAAACGCTGCACAAGGTCTCCGACCGTTTCCGTCTTCTCGGCAACACCATCCATCAACGTGTGAAGTGAGATGCAGTCGATGCCGGCCAAACCCGATTCAGCCCCCGCTGCCGTGCCCAGAGCCCTTCCCGGCTATGGGCATATCAACCGTTACTGGGATCGGCAGAACGAGACCTTCGCCGCCAAGATACTGCCGGGGGAATATTACGTCACCCTGACCGGAGAGATGATCACCACCGTGCTCGGTTCCTGCATCTCGGCCTGTATACGGGACCGCAAGCTGGGTATCGGGGGCATGAATCATTTCATGCTGCCGGCAGACGGGTCGGCTTCCCTGCCCCTCAACAACTCCACCGCGGCCCGCTACGGCAATTACGCCATGGAAACGCTGATCAATGACATACTGAAAAATGGCGGTCGCCGGAGCAACCTAGAAGTGAAGATCTTCGGTGGCGGCCAGGTTCTGGCACAGATGACACGTGTCGGCGAGGCCAACATCCGTTTTGTGCATGAATATCTGAGCATGGAACACCTGACGCTGGAAGCCGAGGATGTGGGCGGTCAGTGCCCGAGGAAAGTGCTCTATTATCCCGATACCGGACGGGCCCGGGTCAGAAAGCTCAGGGCCCTGAAGAACGAAACCATTCTGCAACGCGAAAAACGCTACCTGAATACACTGGAAAACGAACCGATCTCCGGTAACGTGGAGCTGTTCTGAGGACATGCCGTGAAACCGAAAATACGTGTACTGGTCATCGATGACTCCGCGCTGATCCGGCGCCTGCTCTCCGAGATCATCAACAGCGCCCCGGACATGGAGGTTGTCGCCACGGCACCGGACCCGCATGTGGCGCGGGAGAAGATCAAGACACTGAATCCGGATGTACTGACTCTGGATGTCGAAATGCCGCGCATGGATGGCATCACCTTTCTGCGGAACCTGATGCGTCTGCGGCCCATGCCCGTGGTCATGGTTTCATCCCTGACGGAAAAAGGGGCGGATGTCACCTTTGATGCGCTGGCCCTGGGCGCCATCGATTTCGTCACCAAGCCGAAACTGGACATCTCCCACAAGCTGGCCGACTACACACAGGAACTGATCGAAAAGATCCGGACGGCGGCCACCGCCCGCATCCCGTCCGCCTCGACCCGCGCGACAACCATACCGGCCGCCTCCCGTGGCACCATATTCCGTACCACCGACCAGCTGATTGCCATTGGCGCTTCGACCGGTGGCACCGAAGCCATTCGCGAGGTGCTGCTGGGTCTGCCTCCGGACACACCGGGCGTGGTGATCACCCAGCACATCCCGATCGGCTTCAGTGCCGCCTTTGCCGAGCGCATGAACCGCCAGACCCGCCTGTCTGTGAAAGAAGCCGCGGAGGGGGATGTGGTGCTCCCCGGCAATGTCCACATCGCTCCCGGCGATCGTCATCTGAAGGTCGTTCGTGACGGGGCCCGCTACGTCTGTCAGCTTGATGACGGCCCTGTTGTCAATCGACACAGACCCAGTGTCGATGTCCTGTTCCGTTCAGTACTGGAGGCTGCCGGTCGCAATGCCACGGCGGCCCTGCTGACCGGCATGGGTACCGACGGTAGCGATGGGTTGCTGGCCATGCATCAGAACGGCCTGCATACCATTGCCCAGGATGAGCAGAGCAGCGTGGTCTGGGGCATGCCGGGTGACGCGGTACGTCGTGGAGCGGCCGCACAGGTACTGCCCCTGTCCGGGATCGCCGGTGCCCTCGTCACCGCATTGACATCGCAGGACAGCGGATCCTCGCGGACAGAGAGGCATACAGCATGAACAGACTTCTGCGCACCCCGACTTCCCCCCCCGTGCCACAGGCATTGGCATCGGGCAGTGTGCTGCTCGTCGGCCTGCTGTCGTGCTGGCACCTGTGGCAGGGAGACTGGTGGATGGCCGCACTGACGGGAACGGCCGCCGTGGCCTTTCTGCCCCTGCTCGGAGAGCAACGTCGCTCCCGCCCCGATAACCCGCCGCCCGAACAGGAAGCAGACCCGGTGGAACCGTATCACCAGGTGATCAACCGCTGCGGGGCATTGCTGAGCCGCCAACTGTCGGAGGTGGATGAGGAAGTCAGCCGCGTGCACACACTGCTCCACAGCGCCGTGTCGGAGCTGTCCAGCACGTTCCAGACACTGGAGCGCCTGTCACGCCAGCAGACCGACCTGATACATCGCAATACCACGATCACCACGGATGACGAGGGAGAGCCACAGCATATCGGTCAGTTCATGCGCGATTTTGCGCGACAGGCGGACGAGAGCCTGCAGCACTTCGTGGACATCCTGGTGGAGATCAGCCGGCTCAGTGTCGAGTCGGCTCATCACATGGAAGACATGCTCGAACACCTGGACGGCATTTTCAGCCTGCTGGAAAACTCCTCCTCGCTCGCGGATCAGACCGACCTGCTGGCGCTCAATGCCAGCATCGAAGCGGCCCGCGCCGGTGACGCCGGCCGCGGATTCTCGGTAGTGGCCGATGAAGTCCGGGCCCTTTCGCGTCGCTCCGCCCAGTTCAATGATGCCATCCGCCAGCGGGTGCACGAGACGCGGCAGGCTATCAGCCGCGTGCAGGACACCGTCAACCGCACCGCCTCCACGGACATGAGCGCCACCATCAAACAGAAGGACACCATAAAACAGCTGTTCGACTCAGCGGAGACCCTCAGTGACCGGATACAACAGACAGTGGACACGCTGGGTCATGTGGGCCCTGATATGGAACAGGCAGTCGGAAACGCTGTGCGCGCATTGCAATTCGAGGACCTGTCCCGACAGACGCTGGACAGTGCCCGTTCACGAATCACTCAAAGCCGTCATCTGAGCGACGAGTTGTCTCGTATCAACCATCCGGATTCTCTCGAGCACGCGGTCCGAAAAGCCGCGGAGCTCCACGAGGAAAGCCGACATCGTGCCGTTACACAGAGCTCCATGGACCAGGGCTCGGTGCAACTGTTCTAAGACGTATTTTACCGGATCGGACTATAACCATGATCATCCAGCATCATCTCGACAAAGAACGCAATCAGCTCACCATCCAGGTGCCTGAACGTTTTGATTTCCAGGCCAACCGGGCATTCCGGGACGCCTATCGTGAACAGGTCCTGCCTTCAGGTCGCTACATCGTGGATCTGGGGCAGGCCCGCTACATGGACAGCGCGGCCCTGGGCATGTTGCTGCTGCTTCGTGAACACGCCACGGCCCAGAACGCAGCCGTGGCCATACGCGGGGCCAATGCGGACATCAAACGGATCCTCACCATCGCCCGATTCGAACAGCTTTTTGAAATTTTCTGACGAACCATCATGAACACCGTTCCCGCGAATATCCTCAACGAGGACACTGAAAATCGAGGTCACGCGCTGGTCGTCGACGACAAGCCGGCCAACTGCAAGATGCTCGGCGCGATGTTGCAACGACTCGGTTTCGAGGTCGACATTGCCGTCAATGGCCAGGATGCGCTGGCGCTGTTTGACCGCCATGCCTTCGACATCGTCTTCATGGACATCATGATGCCGGAGATGAATGGTTATCAGATCGCCAACCAGATCAAAAAGCGTTGCGGCTCGCGCTTCGTTCCGATCATTTTCCTGACGGCATTGCGTAACGACGATGCCCTGGCGCGGTGCATCGACGCGGGTGGCGATGACTTCATGAGCAAGCCCTTCAGCTTCGTCATTCTGGAGGCACGCATACGTTCCATGGAACGGATCAGGCAGATGTACGAGGAGCTCTCGGGCAAGAACCGGCTCATCGAGAACCTGCTCAACGTGACCCGCGATGGCGAGCGTCTGGCGGACCGGATCTTCACCCGCCTGGTGCATGAGCACAGCACGCCCATTGCCGCCCTTCGCATACTCCAGCGACCGGCCGAGGCCTTCTGCGGTGACCTGGTACTGACCGCGCGCCTGCCGGATGGCAATGTGCGCATCCTGGTCGCCGACTTCACGGGCCATGGCATGACGGCGGCTGTCGGGGCACTGCCGGTCGCCACCCTGTTCCGCTCGATGTGCGAGCAGGGTCTCAGCGATGCCGCATTGCTGGCGGCCATTAACGACCGGTTGTATGAGCTGCTGCCGGTCGACCTGTTCATGGCGGCCTGCCTGGTGACGGTTGATGTCAAGAACAACTTCTTCACGTTCTGGAATGGGGGGCTTCCGGATGCGCTGCTACTGGATCACGGGATCACCACCGCACTGGAGTCACGCCACCTGCCACTGGGGATTCAGGCCGAGCTGAATGCCCGCCCGGAACAATACGAGTTCGAACTGTCCGACCGGTTGCTGATCCGCAGCGATGGCCTGCACGAGGCCACGGACCGCAACGGGCGGATGTTGGGCGAGGCAAACCTCGTGGAAGTGATCTCCCGCTGCGAGTCCGGACAATCCCCACTGGATGGCATCAGCGCTCTACTGGACCGTCACCTTGACGGCCATCAGCCCGAGGACGACATCACGCTCGTGGACATCCCGCTGGGGCGGCTTGCCGAGATCATCGAGGAACGCCCCGTGACCCAGACAGCCGTCAATCACTGGCAATGGAGCGCCGAGTGGTGCGGAGAACAGCTCGCCGTCGTACCCCGGTTCTCCGAGCTGCTGACCGGACTGGCGCCGGGGAGCCAGCTCGAGCCTCATATCACCACCCTGGAGACGATCCTGACTGAACTCTACAACAATGCCCTCGATCACGGGGTACTGGTACTCGACTCCAGCATCAAGGATGAGCCGTCCGGTTTCTGCCAGTACTACGAGGAACGCGAGGCACTGCTCGACCAGGCCGCCATGCTGCCGGGCTGGGTCCGGCTGAACCTGCAGTGCTACTACACCGAGAATGGCGGCAAACTCACCATCCACGTCCAGGACAGTGGCATCGGTTTCATCGCCAGGGACTGGACACCGCCCGAGGACCGATCCCGACGCTGGGGCCGGGGCATCGCCCTGATCACCGAACTGGCGGATTCCGTCACCTATTCCGAATGCGGAACCGAAGTGAAGGTCCTGTATCGATTCTAGAAAACCGGGACCGGAAAAGAGGCGGAAAAGAGGGACGGAAAAAGAGGGAAAAAAAGAGGGACAGTCCCGGTTTTACTGCGGAAA
>JBNJGU010000070.1:0-12481 GCA_051747985.1 Pseudomonadota bacterium
CACCGGCACCTGCCACGGACCCACCATCTGGTCGCGGGCCACCATCCCGGTGATCGAGCGGTCACCGATGGTGATCAGGAAACTCTTGCTGGCCACGGCGGGCAGGGACAGCACCCGCTCCACGGCCTCGGCCAGGTCAATGCCACCCGTATCGATGGTGACCCGCGGCTGCGTCAGTGTCTGTGCGTCGCGGTGCATCTTCGGTGGCTTGCCGAACAACACATCCATGGGCAGATCGATGGGATGGTTGTCATAATGGCCATCGTGCAGTGTCAGCACCTGCTCATCGGTGGCCGTACCGACCACGGCGAACGGACAGCGCTCGCGACGACAGATACGCTCGAAGCGCTCCGAGTGATCCGGATGAACGGCCAGTACATAACGCTCCTGGGCCTCGTTACACCAGATTTCCACCGGCGACATGCCCGGCTCCGCGCTGGGCACCTTGCGCAGTTCGAAACGCCCGCCACGCCCGCCATCCTTGACCAATTCCGGTAGTGCGTTGGACAGGCCTCCCGCTCCCACGTCGTGGATGAAAGCAATCGGATTGTCCTCTCCAAGCTGCCAGCACTGATCGATGACTTCCTGGCAACGGCGCTGCATCTCCGGATTCTCGCGTTGTACCGAGGCGAAATCCAGGTCGGCGCTGCTGGAACCGGTGGCCATGGACGATGCCGCGCCACCACCGAGGCCGATCAGCATGGCGGGGCCGCCCAGCACAATCAGATGCGCGCCGGGCACGATCTCGCGCTTCTCCACATGTTCCTCGCGGATATTGCCGTAGCCACCGGCAATCATGATCGGTTTGTTATAGCCCCGCACCTCACTACCGCCGGCCGTGACGACTTTCTCCTCATAGGTACGGAAGTAGCCACAGAGATTGGGGCGGCCGAATTCGTTGTTGAACGCCGCGGCACCGATCGGGCCTTCCAGCATGATCCGAAGCGCCGGGGCAATATGGGCGGGCCTGCCGAAATCCTCTTCCCAGGGCTGTGGTAGCCCGGGAATGTGCAGGTTGGAGACGCTGAAGCCACACAGCCCGGCCTTGGGGCGCGAACCGGTACCGGTGGCACCCTCGTCCCGGATTTCCCCGCCGTTGCCGGTGGCGGCTCCCGGGAACGGGGCAATGGCCGTTGGATGATTGTGGGTCTCCACCTTCATCAGGATGTGCACGGCTTCGTCACTGTAACCGTATTCATGCGTCTCCGGCGCCGGCATGAAACGTGCCGCCTGTGGGCCGGCAATCACGGCGGCATTGTCCTTGTAGGCGGACAGCACACCGTCCGGGGAGACATGATGCGTGTTACGGATCATCGCGAACAGCGAATGCGGCTGGTCCACGCCGTCCAGGGTCCAGCTGGCATTGAAGATCTTGTGACGACAGTGCTCGGAATTGGCCTGGGCGAACATCATCAGTTCCACATCCGTGGGATCCCGTTGCAGGGCACGAAAACTGTCACACAGGTAGTCGATTTCATCGTCGGCCAGCGCCAGCCCCATCGAGGCATTGGCCACCACCAGCGCCTCGCGGCCGCCTGTGAGCACCTCCACCGTCCGCACCGGCGCGGGCTGCTCATGCCGGAACAGCGTGCGGGCTTGGTCGGTGTCTCCGATCACGCCTTCCGTCATGCGGTCATGGATCAGACCGTCGATGGCCAGCAGCTCATCGTCACTGATGCCATCACTCAACGTCAGCTGCCAGACGATGCCGCGCTCGACCCGGGACACCAGATCCAGACCGCAATTGTGCAGGATGTCCGTGGCCTTGCTGGACCAGGGGGACAGCGTACCGGGCCGAGGGATCACGATGCGCTGCACCCCGCCCGCGGGACGTCGCTCTTCCTCCGGCGACTCGCCACCATCGTCCAGCAGCTCACCCAGCAGACGCCGCTCGGCGTCATCCGGATCGCGATCGGTCTCCACAAAATACACATGATGGGCCGCCACCGCCGATACCGCGGGCACCCGTTCCCGCAGGCGCCGCAACCATCGGGTAGTTCGGAATTCGGAAAAGGCCCTGTTGCCATCCAGCACTATCATGGAATCTCTCGCTCTCGCTATCGGTTTCGACGGGCGCGGAAGAACCCGCGCATGAGATCGCCGCATTCATCGGCAAGGACACCCTCCAGCATGGCCGGATGGTGATTGTAACGGTCGCTGTCCAACAGGCGCCGCGCGCTGACCACCGCACCATATCGTGGCTCCCTGGCACCGAACACCAGCATGTCGACCCGGGCATGGACGATGGCGCCCACACACATGGTACAGGGCTCGATGGTCACATACAGAACACTGCCAGGCAGACGGTAATTGCCCTCCCGCCGGGCCGCATCCCGCAGCGCCACGATCTCGGCATGGGCCGTGGGGTCATGACGGCCGACCGGTTGATTGAACCCTTCGCCGAGCCGCTCGCCACCACGGACCACCACGGCTCCCACCGGGACTTCCCCGTGCCCGGCCGCTTCCCGGGCCAGCACCAGTGCACGGGCCATCCATCGGGCATGATCCGGGCTATCCATACAACCCGGCCCATTCACAGGCTGGCGGAGCCTCGGGTGTCCAGAGAGGTTTTTTCATGGTCAATACGGGCGGATACCAGTGCGGCGGCAGTGTTAACGGGTGCGAAGGATACCAGATTCCGGTGCATTTGTACGCTGCCCGGTCCGTGGGAAAGCGCTCGGTCGGTCATCCAGTCAGTCGGGAAAAGTAGGCCGTCTGGGTCGGTGGCCCGAGCTCCGGATCCTCGTCGCCGATGCCACCCAGAACCACCCGATAGCCGTTGCGCCGGGCGACACCCCTCGCCCACTGCCCGAACCGGGCACGATCCCATTCAAACTTGTGGTCGGCCTCGCGAAACTCGCCGGGATACAGATCAAACAGCGGATTGTATTCGCGGTTGGGCGTGGTCAGGTAGATCACCCCCGGGCGCATCTGCGCAAACACGACCCGCTCCGCCGCCGACAGCAGGCCCGGCTTGATATGCTCTATGGTTTCCACCATGGCCGCGGCGTCATAGCCGCAAAGTGTCGGCTGTGGCTCGGTATAGGAGCCATTGCACAACGTCAATCGGGACAACGGAGCCTTGGGGTGGTCCTCCAGCATCCGCCGGGCCTTCATCAGTGCGCCGGGGTCGCTTTCCAGGCCCACGATCTCCTCGAACTGACTTTCCGCGGCCAGGCGATGCAGCAACTGTCCCGAGCCACAACCGAGATCGAGAACCCGGCGCGCTCCACTGGCCCGGATGCGCTGTAACACCTGATCCAGGCGTCTTTCATGCAGCGCCGTGCCTCGTTCCATCATCGACGAGGCGGACATTGAGTCGTCGTGCATCAGCATCTGGTGGGCTCTACCGTGAGCTCCCGGGTGGCCCGTTCGGGGTGAACCAGTTCTTTCAGCCACTTCATGGGCGGAATCCGGGAAAAAGCGGAATTCTACCCGTGTTGATGAAAAATTGCACTGCCCAGTATTCGCCAACCGATCATAGACGCATTCAGCGGCCTGATGCTTAGTGGCAATTACCCGCTCGACTTCGAAAAAAGGCCCGGCTCATATTCCTGGCATTGGCCTTTTTTAATTCAATCGGCAAGATTTCCTGGCAATACAGGAAACAGGGCTCCATTCATGTACTGAAACCTCACCCAACCTCACCCAATAGAGGGCGGGCCAATAAGGCGCCCATAACTCTCGATACTCGCCTGGTAGCACCCGCAGGCTGCCGCTTCAAGCGCTTCGCGGTCCAATATTCTGATCATTCCACGACCGTACCGAATGATACCTTTACGTTGTAGCCTCGAAGCAGCTACAGTTATGGAGGATCTCCGTACTCCCAGCATTTCAGCTAGAACCCTGTGGATGAGTAATGGCAGATCATCTGTCAGAATGCGGTCATGATATAAGAGAAGTTCTCTCGCCAGTCGACTACCCACGTCATGATATCGGACGCACCCTGTTGATCGTGACAGCCCCTCGATGACAAAAGAAAGATAGCACCGCAAAATACAGTGAAGTGCAGGATATTTGTCCAGTACCTGGGGGAACCTTCTACTATCCAGACGCAGAGCTGTACACGTAGTTTTTACTAATGCACGCTGAGGAACACGATGAACACCCAGAATCAATCCTGCACCCAGCATGCCTTCTCTCCCTATATTCTCTGTTGCAAAGATGCCGCATGTGTCAATCTTCTGCATCATGGCGACACTTCCAGCAATCGGAAAATAGGCATGTTCCAAGAGGTCACCGGCTTCACAGAGAACTGAATCGAAACTCAGAACAACAGGTTCGCACTGCGACAGAAAATCGGCGCGCAGCCCCTTCGGCAAACGGTCAAGGAGACAATTAGAGACTTCTATTTCAGCCAAGGGTTCGGTTCTGTCCTTCATGGGCCATGATCGCCTGTTCTGACGCATCGCTTCTCTACGGAAAAATATTTCATTGGACGACCCCAGAAGTGGAATGTAGTGGGAATCAGATTATGCTGAATGAAATGGCTTGATCTGTACGGTCACACACAATGCTTGCGACATACTGTATACGGGACAGAGAACTTGGACTACGCGTACGCATGGCCGTGACCTGGAACAGCCGTTTTGCTGGACGAAGACCGATCACACGATCCTTGTCCCCGTTGACCGGGCACGGAAGGCGTTACCGAATTAACCACAGATTAACCAGCGTCTTGTAATCCAACTTGTTGTGATGCTTTCATCCCGCTTGTGTCCTGCTTCTGAGCAGAGCGATCGCGCCTTCGGGAAGCAAGGGTCGACTGAACAGGTATCCCTGTATAATATCGCACCCGAGGCCCTGCAACCGGGCCCGTTGCGCTTCGTACTCTACTCCCTCGGCCACGACCTTCAATCCGAAGCCATGAGCGATGCGGATGATTCCACCGACAAGATTGACGACGCGCGTATCATGGGTCAGGTTGTCGATGAAGCTTTTGTCTATCTTGAGGATATCGATCGGAAGGTCCTTGAGCTTGCTCAACGACGAATAGCCCGTGCCGAAGTCATCCAGCGCAATGGCAATGTTGTGATTGCGAAACTCGCGCATGGTCTGGATCACCGCATCGATGTCGACCAGGATGGCTTCCTCGGTGATCTCAAGGGTCAGGCTCTCGGGGGCCATTCCATGTTCCTTAAGGCGGTCGAGGACATAATCAACGAACCCTTGCTCTAAAAATTGATTGGGGGGGACGTTGATCGCGACCCGGAAGGGCGCGTCCTCGGGCCGGAAGGGCCATCGAGGCACTTCCCCGCAGACCGTCGCGACCGACCATTCTGTCAGCATCCGTGACAATCGGGTATTCTGCTCGGCAATCGGTACGAAATCCGCCGGGCTCACCTCGCCCATCTCTGGATCGTGCCAGCGCGCGAGCGCCTCAAATCCCACTATGCGACTGCCGTCGACGGTCACCAATGGCTGATACTTATTGATCAGTTGATTATGCTGGAGCGCCGATTCAAGGTGTTGTGAAATCTTGTATCGGCGTAACGCCGTTTCTTCAGCCTCGTGACTGAAGACATACAGCCCTGCATGCGATCTCGATCCATTCAGGGCGGTTCTTGCTCTTTCCAGCAGGTCTTGGGGCGTCCGACCATCCAGGGGCGAAAGACTGATACCGATATCGATATCCGGCCGGATCGCAATCCCTTCCAGCTCGATGGCACCGGATACCTTGTTGGCGATGGGCGTGACCGTCTCGAAAAGGTTGTACACTCCCGGCACCTTTATTACGGCGCCAAAAGTGTTATCGGTCAAGTGGCTGGCCGCAAGCACCCCGGTGTCATCGGCGATCAGCCGGTCAGCCAGACAGCACAGCACGATATCCCGGGTCGATCGGCCCTGGATCTTTGTAATCTCGTCGAGCGAGTTGAGGCGAAGGTACAAGATGGCCAGATACCCGTTCTTCTCTTCTGACTGGCGAATCAGGTGTTTGAGGGTAATACCGAACAGCACCACTCCGGGGAGGCCGGTAATACTGCCGCGATGGCTGCCCTGTTGATCCAGCTGATCGGAAATGCTCAAGTCATGATGGTTGTGGTTGATCAGTTCCTGCGCCAGGTGGCCAAAGGTTACCAGCCAGGCACGTTTTTCGCGCGAGAGATAGCGGGACTCGATGTCCATGATGTGCAGGGTGCCCAGGGGCTGGCCCGTGGGGCCCCGCAGAACGGTACCCATGTAGAAGCGAACAAACGGGCTGCCTGCAACAAGCCGATGATTTTTGAAGAAGTCATCGTCCAGGGCATCGGGGACTTCCAACAGATCCTGCTGCAGTGCATGGATACAGAAAGAATTCTCGCGGGGCATTTCTGACACCTTGATGCCTACGGTAGACTTGAACCACTGTCGGTCCTTGTCGATGAACGCTACCGCAACCATGGGAACCTTGAAGAACTTCGCGATAAGCTGCGTGAAGCGGTCGAAATACTTGTCCGGCGGGGTGTCCAGGATATCGAGAGAGCGGAGCTCGGCCAGTCGCGCGTTCTCGTCGAAGGGCGTCGGCCCATTCAAGGTAGTAGGGGGTGTGGCGACTCCATGAGCCTGTTTTAAGCTATCGAGTACATTCATTATAACGATCGCTGATTCCGGACCAGTGGCCGTAATGTGGCGGTTTCACCGCTGACCTCGACCGACGACGGCGCGCAACGTTTACCGCCCCCGTCCCTCGTCCGGTACATGTCGGCGTCGGCATGACACATGATTGCCTGGCGGTCCTTGCCATCGTCGGGATAGACACCCACGCCAACACTGACGCTCACATCCAGTTCGCAGCCCTCGACGTTCAACGGCTGCTGATCAACGGCCCGCGCGAGCGCGTCCGCAAATTGGACCGCTTCCTGGCGCGTGTTGATCCTGATAAGGAGGACGACGAACTCGTCGCCTCCCTGGCGGGAGAGCGTATCGGTGATCCCCATGCAACTCGTCAAGCGTTCGGTAATCGCACAGAGCACCTGATCGCCGGCATCATGACCCATCGAATCGTTGATTGCCTTGAAATGATCCACGTCCACGAACAGCAGGCCAACCTTGTGGCCGTCCCGAGCCGCCATCCGGAGCGCCTCTGCCAGCCGTTCTTCCAGCACCATCCGATTCGCAAGTCCGGTCAGGGCGTCATGGCGGGCAAGGTGGGCCATCCTCCGGATTACGGCGCGAGACTGACTGACGTCGCGGAATACGATGACCGCGCCGGTTACCCCGCCCTCGCGATCATGGATCGGGGCCGCCGAGTCCTCGATGCCCAGCTCCGTACCGTCGCGGCATAGCAGCACACAATTCGCCGCCAATTCCACGGGCTCGTCGGCTGCAATGGCCCGCTGCGCCGGATTCGCGGCCGGAACACGGCTGGCGCCATCGATGATGACGAATACTTCACTCAATGACCGGCCCGCGGCATCGACACCAGTCCATCCCGTGAGCGTCTCCGCGATCGGGTTAAGATAGGTGATATTGCCTTCGATGTCGGTCACGAGCACGGCATCCCCGATCGAGTTCAGCGTGACCTGCGCACGCTCCTTCGCCATGAACAGGATCTCGTCGGCGTCTCGCAGCGCAACCATGACTGCCTTGCGTTCGCCAACATATCGCAGGGTGTCCGACAGCCAACGTCGCTCCCACCGGGCATCCCTCGTGCCGCTATCGATCCTGTTGTCGTCATCCCGCACGCCACGAGCACCGAACCCGATGCCAGTCAGCGGGAGGATCAACGCATCGTCGGTGGCCTGGCGAATGCGATCGAGTGCCTGCCCGTAATTACGTTCGGGCGAGAGGCTCCTGCCAATCAGCACGACATCGACATCACCACGTTCGAGGCGCTCGGTGGCCAGCGATAGCTGCGTAAGCCATTCGAATCGGCACGCGTCCCCGGGTAAGCCAGCGAGGATACTGCTGATCCACCTTGCCACTTCGCCTTCAGCCTCGATGAGCAGGACAACAACACTAGCGCGAACCGCCGGGACGCCGGTCGGCGCGTCGATGGCCACGCTTTCAGGGTCATACGGCATTGTGACCTCCCTCGGGCGGATAACATCGCTGCAAACCAGCAGTCTGCACAGGCACAAGCATCGCAAGCACCCGACTGATCTGGATGCTCGCTGAACAATAATTCGAATGCAGAATGCCTGACAACACGCGGGAACACTGTGCGCTCGACCACATAGGGAGCAACAAGTAGAATCTACCTCATAGGTCAGGGCGACCGGGATAGATCGTTGCGCTGCAAGAAGCGCGTTTTAGTAGCCATGAACGCCGGGGGCAGTTGAACGACCGTATCAGCATCGACGCTCGCAAGTCGCGCCAGACTGAACAATCGACACAGAAAATACCTGCCCGGTAAAGTCAAGTATTGGCAGGCGCCGAATCACTCCCACTCAATGGTGGCCGGCGGCTTGGACGATATATCGTAGGTCACCCGTGACACATCCGTGATCTCGTTGATGATCCGGTTGCTGACCGTCTCGAGCAGTTCGTAGGGCAGGTGCGCCCAGCGCGCGGTCATGAAGTCGATGGTCTCCACCGCCCGCAGGCCGATCACCCAGGCATAGCGCCGGCCATCGCCGACCACGCCCACCGAACGCACGGGCATGAATACGGCAAAGGCCTGGCTGACCTTGTGATACTGATCGGCCCGATGCAACTCCTCGATGAAGATGGCGTCAGCGCGGCGCAGGATGTCGCAGTACTCTTTCTTCACTTCACCCAGGATGCGCACGCCCAGCCCCGGTCCGGGGAACGGATGGCGATAGACCATGTCATAGGGCAGACCCAGCTCCAGGCCGATCTGGCGCACTTCGTCCTTGAACAGCTCGCGCAGCGGCTCGACGAGTTTCATTTTCATGTTTTCGGGCAGGCCGCCCACGTTGTGGTGGGACTTGATGACATGGGCCTTGCCGGTGCGCGAGCCGGCCGACTCGATCACGTCCGGGTAGATCGTGCCCTGGGCCAGCCAGTTCACATCGCGGATGCGCGCCGCTTCCCGATCAAACACGTCGATGAAGGTGTTGCCGATGACCTTGCGCTTCTGCTCGGGGTCGTCGATGCCTTTCAGCCGATCCAGAAACTCGTCCTCGGCATCCACACGCACCACATTCACGCCCATGTTGCGGGCGAAGGTGGCCATCACCTGCTCGCCCTCGTTCTGACGCAGCAGGCCGTTATCCACAAACACGCAGGTCAGCTGGTCGCCGATGGCCTCGTGCAGCAGCGCCGCCACCACCGAGGAGTCGACGCCGCCGGACAGGCCCAGCAGTACCTTGCCGTCACCCACGGTCTCACGGACCCGGGCAATGGCATCGTCGATGATATTGGCCGAAGTCCACAACGCCTCACAGCCACAGATGTCCCGGACGAAGCGCTCCAGTATCCGTTTCCCCTGCAGGGTGTGCGTGACTTCGGGGTGGAACTGCAGTCCGTAGAAATGCCGCGACTCATCCGCCATGGCGGCGATGGGTGCGCTGGGCGTTTCCGCAATCACAGTGAAGCCCGGCGGAGTGCTGATGACCTTGTCACCATGGCTCATCCATACTTCCAGGCGGCCTCGGCCATCCGGATCCACGTGGTCCTCGATACCGGCGAACAGTGCGCTCTCCACCGGCATGGTCACTTCAGCGTAACCGAACTCGGATTTGTCCGAGCCCTGCACGGCTCCGCCCAGTTCGGCGGCCATGGTCTGCATGCCGTAGCAGATGCCAAGCAGCGGTACCTGCAATTCGAACAACCAGGCCGCGGCCCGGGGTGACGTCTCAGCCGTTGCCGTCTCCGGACCACCCGAGAGAATGATGCCCTGCGGCGCGAAACCCCGCACCTCGTCCTCGGCGCACTGATGGTCCCAGATCTCACAGTAGACGCCCAGCTCGCGCACGCGGCGGGCGATCAACTGGGTGTACTGGGACCCATAGTCCAGAATGAGTATCTTCTGGCCATGTATGTTCTGACTGCCCATCGGGAATTCCTAGCTGATACGGTAGTTGGGTGCTTCCTTGGTGATGCTCACGTCGTGGACATGGCTCTCATTCATGCCGGACGCGGTGATCTTGACGAACTGCGGCCTGGTGCGCATCTCCTCGATGGTCTCGCAGCCGGTGTAGCCCATGCTGGAGCGCAGGCCGCCCATCAGCTGATGCACGATGGCCGACATCGGGCCCTTGTAGGGCACCCTGCCTTCGATGCCTTCCGGCACGAGCTTCTCGGCTTCGCCGGTGCTGTCCTGGAAATAGCGGTCGCTGGAACCCTGGCTGTGCGACATGGCGCCCATCGAGCCCATACCACGGTAGGATTTGTAGCTCCTGCCCTGGAACAGCTCGACTTCACCCGGCGCCTCCTCGGAGCCGGCCAGCAGCCCGCCCGCCATGACCACGTGGGCGCCGGCAGCCATGACCTTGGCCAGATCCCCGGAGAAGCGGATACCGCCATCGGCGATCAATCGTACCCTGGTGTCTTTCAACGCCTCGGCGACATTGGCGACGGCCGAGATCTGCGGCACGCCCACGCCGGTGACGATACGGGTGGTGCAGATGGAACCGGGGCCGATGCCCACCTTGACCGCATCCGCACCCGCCTCAGCCAGCGCCCGGGCCGCCTCGGCGGTGGCAATGTTGCCGCCGATCACCGACAGGTCCGGATACAGCCCCTTGATGCGGCGTACCTGATCGATGACCCCTTTGGAGTGGCCATGCGCCGTATCCACGATGATGGCATCCACACCGGCCTCGACCAATGCGTCGACCCGGTCGGGCGTTTCCGCGCCGGTACCCACCGCCGCCGCCACTCGTAAATGCCCCAGAGAGTCCTTGGCGGCATTGGGAAAATCTTCCGACTTGCGGATATCCTTGAGCGTGATCAGCCCCTTCAGCTCGAAGGCATCATTGACCACCAGGATCTTTTCAATGCGATGCTGGTGCAACAGCGCCTTGATCTTTTCATTGTCGGCGTCCTCGCCGACCGTCACCAACTCGGGCTTGGGCGTCATGATGCTTTCGACCGCCGCCTCCAGGTTGGTCTCGAAACGCACGTCGCGACTGGTCACGATACCCACCAACTGGTCCCCGTTGACGACGGGCATACCAGAGATGTTGTTCTCACGCATCAACGCAATCAGTTCCTCGATGCTGGCATCGGGGGAAATCGTGATGGGATCCTTCACCACGCCACTCTCGAACTTTTTCACGGTCCGCACTTCACGGGCCTGCTGCTCGATGCTCATGCTCTTGTGGATCACCCCGAGCCCTCCTTCCTGGGCCATGGCGATCGCCAGACGGGCCTCGGTGACGGTATCCATGGCGGAAGAGATCAGGGGAATGTTCAGCGCAATCTGCTCGGTGAGGTGGGTCTTGAGGCTGACGTCCCTGGGCAGAACGATGGAGTGGGCGGGGAGAAGAAGGACATCATCGAATGTCAGGGCTTCCTCGACTATGCGCAACATAATATTCACCTATCCACAAAAGCAGCATTATACAGATGTGCCGAAATCCAGTAAACCGGAACCAGGACTGAGCCCTTTGCCTGCCACTCCCGCTGGGGTATGATCCCGGCCATGAATGTCGATCACCTGATGCCTCCCGGACAACCCTCCGGCGCCACGCCCACCGTGCTGACGGTAAGCAGCCTCAACCGGATGGCGCGCTCACTGCTGGAGGATGGATTTCCTTCCGTGGTGGTGGAAGGCGAGATCTCCAACCTGGCCGTGCCGGCGTCCGGGCACTGGTACCTGACGCTGAAGGATGAGCGGGCACAGATCCGCTGCGCCATGTTCCGCGGCAACAACCGCTCGGTGCGCGTACGCCCCGCCAACGGCATGCTGGTGACGGTACGCGGCCGGCTCAGCCTGTACGAGGCCCGGGGTGACTACCAGCTCATCCTGGACCGCATGGAAGAGGCCGGGGCCGGCGCACTGCAACGGGCATTCGAGGAGTTGAAACAACGACTGCGCGACGAGGGCCTGTTCGATACCGAGCGCAAGAAACCGTTGCCCGCCCGCTGCCATCACGTCGCCATCGTCACCTCAAGGACCGGGGCCGCCCTGCAGGACATGCTGACGGTTTTCCAGCGGCGCTTCCCGTTGATGCGCATTACGGTTCTGCCGGTGCCAGTACAGGGCGACGAGGCTCCGCCCGCCATCGTCCGGGCGCTGCGGATCGCCAACCGGCGACGCCATGACCTGGCGTTCGACGCCCTGATCGTGGGTCGGGGCGGAGGCTCACTGGAGGACCTGCAGGCCTTCAACGAGGAGTCGGTGGCCCGGGCCATTGCCGCCAGTGAATTACCGGTGGTCAGCGCCGTGGGTCACGAGACCGATGTCAGCATTGCTGACTTTGCCGCCGACGTCAGGGCGCCCACTCCGTCGGCCGCGGCGGAGCTGTTGAGCCCGGATGCCACCGCCCTGCAGCAACGCTTCACGCAGTCCGGGCAGCGACTGGCCAGCACCATGCAGCAACTCCTCCGACAGCGCCACGAACAGGTCCATACGCTGCTCCGGCGCCTGCGT
>JBNJGU010000071.1:0-12330 GCA_051747985.1 Pseudomonadota bacterium
CAGTAGAGCAATGTTTACCAGTGGGAAAAGTATCAGGAGTCCCAGAATTCCCGGATAACCTGTGCGCTGACAGATACGCCAGGCCGGGACGACGGCCACGATGGCGATCACCAGCATCCACAGCCAGTGTCCCGCCCACATTGTGTTTCCAAAGGTACCCGTTCCCATCATGGTGTAGCCCTCCGTTTCAGTGTCAGGTTTCAGTGGTGGTGTGAATGGGGTCCGTCATTACCGGCCTGTCTTGCTGCTGCGGATTTCTTCAGGAAAATCAGCTCGGCAATGGCAATCACCATCATCGTGACTACCGCGACACCGATCACAAAGGGGTCCGAATTCAGCTTGACCCAGACAAAACCTCCCAGCGCGAGCAGGTCGAGAATGATGGCCATTGAGGGTATCCAAATCGTGGCCTTGATGTCTTCGCGCAGGTAACGCAGCACACCCCAATGAATGGCGATGTCCATGATCAGGTAGAACACGATGCCCAGCGCCGCGATTCGTGACAGGTCGAAGAAGGCGGTCAGTATCAGGCCCAGCACCACGGTATAGACCAGTGTGTGCTTCTGGATGCTGCCTGGCATGCCGAAATGACTGTGAGGCACCAGTTTCATTTCCGTGAGCATGGCCAGCATGCGGGAAACGGCAAAGATGCTCGCCAGAATGCCGCCGGCGGTCGCCATCATGGCAATGGCCACCGTGAACCAGACGCCGTAATCACCGAGTGCCGGGCGTGCGGCCGCGGCGAGGGAATAGTTGCGGGTCTCGATGATTTCCGCCAGAGACAGATTGCCTGCGACAGCAAATCCCACCAGCGTATAGATCACCACACAGAGCGCGATGGAAATGATGATGGCCCGGCCCACGTTACGGTGCGGGTTCTGTATTTCGGAGCCGCTGTTGGTGATGGTCGTGAACCCTTTGAACGCCAGTATGCCGAGGGCTGTCGCGCCCAGGAAGTTGCCGATGGTTCCCGCCTCTCCGGGACTGGAAAAGTCGACCGATATGCTGTCGGCGATCCAGACACCCACAAATCCGAAAATCAGTATGCCCCCGATTTTCAGAACTCCGATGAAGGAGGCCACGCCCTGGACCAGACGGTTGCCGGACAGGTTGACCAGGAAGGCCGCCAGAATCAGTGAAACCCCGAGAATGCCTACCATGCGGCCGCTTTCGTCGCCGCCGAACAGCTGCATGGTGTAGGACCCGAATGTACGGGCCAGAAAGCTCTGCGCTATCACCATGGAAAAGTACATCAGCAGCGCATTGAAGGCGGTTGGCAGGCGGTCTCCGTAGGCCTTGTGCAGGTACATGCCGATACCACCGGCGGATGGCCAGGCATTGGAGATCTTGATGTACGAGTACGCACTGAAAGCGACGACCACGGCTGCCGTCAGGAATGCCAGCGGAAACAACACGCCCGTCATCTGCGCCATCTGCCCGGTCAGCGCAAAGATACCGGCGCCGATCATCACTCCGGTGCCCAGCATCACGGTCCCCGGCAGGGTCAGGCTGCCTTCCTGGTAGTGTGTTGTTCTGTCTTCTTCAGCCATAAATCCTCATTCCATTGCGTGGTCTGCCCGGGCCATCGATCGTCATTTTTTATCCAACGCAATCACCCGTAGCCGCAGCGCGTTGGCAATGACACTGACCGAAGACAGTGACATGGCCGCCGCCGCAAAAATCGGTGACAGCAGTATGCCCGCCACCGGATACAGCACACCGGCCGCGACGGGCACCCCGGCGGAATTGTAGACAAAGGCGAAGAACAGGTTCTGCCGGATGTTGCGCATGGTCGTCAGCGACAGGCGGCGGGCTTCGACGATGCCCATCAGGTCGCCCCGTAGCAGCGTGATGCCGGCGCTTTCGATGGCCACATCGGTGCCGGTTCCCATCGCCACCCCGACATCCGCCGTTGCCAGCGCGGGGGCATCGTTGACGCCATCGCCGGCCATCGCCACCACACGGCCTTCGTCTTTCAGGCGCTGGACAATCCTGCCTTTGTCTTCCGGCAGGATCTCCGCCTCGACCTCATCGATGTGCAGCCGGCGGGCAACCGCCTCGGCCGATGTGCGGTTGTCGCCGGTCAGCATCACCACCCGTATGCCGTCTTTCTGCAGGGCGGAAATGGCCGCTTCCGTGGTCTCCTTGACCGGATCGGCGATGGCCAGCAGGCCACAGATCGTTCCATCGACTGCCGCGAAAATGACGGTGGCTCCGTCCTCGCGCAGCTGTTCCGCCTTCTGGTCGAAGTCAGCGGTGTCAACGCTTTCGGACTCCATCAGCAGGCGATTGCCGATCAACACCTGCCTGCCGTCAATGGTACCGGTCACCCCTTTGCCGTTCGGGGAGTCGAACCCCTCCGCGTCCGGCAGCGTCAGGTCCATGGTGCCGGCTTTCTCGAGAATGGCGTGCGCCAGGGGGTGTTCGCTGCCTTTCTCCAGTCCGCCGGCGAAGCGCATCAGCTCTTCCTCGGTGAACCCCTCGGCCGGCACCAGTCCGGTCACCCGCGGCTTGCCCTCCGTCAGTGTGCCGGTCTTGTCCACCACCACGGTGTCCACTTTCTCCATGCGCTCCAGGGCTTCCGCGTCCCGGATCAGTACACCGCTCTGGGCGCCGCGTCCCACGCCGACCATGATGGACATGGGCGTCGCCAGACCCAGGGCACAGGGGCAGGCGATGATCAGTACACTGACCGCGGCGATCAGACCGAACGCCATCGGGGGCTGTGGCCCGACCAGGGACCAGACAATGAAGGCGATGACCGCGATGAGGATGACCGCCGGCACGAACCAGCCCGCCACCTTGTCCGCCAGGCCCTGAATGGGAGCGCGGCTGCGCTGCGCACTGGCCACCATCTGCACGATCTGCGACAGCATGGTGTCCCGGCCGACCTTGTCGGCTCTCATGATGAGGCTGCCCTGCTGGTTGATGCTGCCGCCGATCACCGGGTCGCCGGCGTCCTTGCTGACCGCCAGCGGCTCGCCGGTGACCATCGATTCATCGACGTTCGATCGCCCTTCCAGCACCTCGCCATCCAGCGGCACTTTGTCGCCAGGACGCACTCTCAGGCGGTCGCCAACGCTGACCTCGTCCAGCGATACATCGGCCTCGCCACCTTCGTCATCCAGCTTTCTGGCGGTGGCGGGCGCCAGGTCCAGCAGCGCCTTGATCGCCCCGGAGGTTTTCTCCCGCGCGCGCAGCTCCAACACCTGGCCCAGCAGAACAAGCACCACGATGACCGCCGCCGCTTCGAAGTACACGGCGACGGACCCGTCCTGCTGCCGGAAGGCGTCCGGGAAGACCTGTGGTGCGAGGGTCGCCACCAGACTGTAGATCAGTGCCACGCCGGTGCCGATGGAGATCAGTGTGAACATGTTCAGGTTGCGGCTCAGGACGGACTTCCAGCCCCTGACGAAAAAGGGCCAGCCACACCAGGCCACAACAGGTGTGGCCAGCACGAGTTGAATCCAGTTGGAGGTCTGCGGCGCCACGACATGGTCGAGCCCGACAAGGTGTCCACCCATCTCCAGTACCAGTACCGGTAAGGCCAGCACCAGGCCGATCCAGAACCGGCGGGTCATGTCACTGAGTTCTTCGGAAGGGCCGTCGTCCAGGCTTACCTGCTCCGGTTCCAGCGCCATGCCGCAGATGGGGCAGTCGCCCGGACCCTGCTGGCGGATCTCCGGATGCATCGGGCAGGTGTACATGGCGTCCGGTGCGACCGGCGCCTCCTGCCGCTCTTCTCCGCCGAGGTACTGTTCCGGATTTCCCTCGAACCGGGATTGGCAGCGTGCCGAGCAGAAGTACCAGGTTTTCCCCTCATGCCGGCTGCGGTGCTTCGCCGTATGCGGGTCTACCGACATGCCGCAGACCGGGTCCTTCACCGCGTGCTCATCGTGTGGCTCGTCTGTGTGATGTGCGTGTTGGTCTTCAGCCATCGCGTCTGTCTCCCGAGCATCATTGGATCCGCAGTGGCGAGCGTGCTTTTCCGCATTCGTCGCTGCGGCTGCCACTGTGCTTCCATCCTCGTTGATCGTGATGGAGTTGTCCATTTCCAATCCGCAACGGATGCCCCGGAGGGCGATGTACCGCATACCGTTGCGGTGGCAGGGTTTCGGGGAGATGGAACGAAGTCTCAAGTCAGTGGCTGCAGCGCGGCTCCGCCACAGCAAGGGGTATGTGTATGTCTTCGACAAGCCGATCCTTCAGTGCGGAGAGTGTCATCGGCCGGGACAGGTGAAAGCCCTGCAACTGGTCGACATCCAGCTGCCGTAACTGTCGGACCTGCTCTTCCGTCTCCACGCCCTCGGCAATGACCGAAAAACCGAACACACGGGCAATCTCCGTGATGGGGCGGATCAGCGGCGGCTGGTCGTTGCAGAGTTGTTCGACCAGTACCCGGTCGATCTTCAGCACCTGCACAGGCAGGCGGTGCAGGTAATTCAGTGACGAGTAGCCGCTGCCGAAGTCATCGATGGCCAGCCGGATGCCCTGGTCGGTCAGTTCCCGCAGCACGGCGAGACTGACATGCTCGGACTGCATCATCGCGGTTTCCGTGATTTCCAGTACCAGGGAGTTGTGGTCAATGCCGTGTTTCCGGGTGGCCGCCAGTACCTTCTCCACGAAGCCGGGTTCGACCAGTTGCAGGGGGGATACATTGATGTTGAGTACCTGGCCGGGCTGCAAGAGACCCTGTCGCCGGCATTCATTGAAATCATGCAGTGCCTGTTGCAGCACGAATTCGCCCAGCCGATTGATGATGCCGGCGCGCTCGGCCATCGGGATGAATACGCCCGGGGATATCACGCCCCGTTCGGGGTGCGTCCACCGTACCAGCGTCTCGACGCCCGCGATGGCCCCGGTTCTGGCATTATGGATGGGCTGATAGGCAAGATCCAGGTCGCCGTTTGCGACGGCGGTATTGAGATCATTGAGTATGGCGAGGCGCTCGTGAGCGGACTCCTGCATTTCCCGTGAGAAACGGCAGAATCCGGAGGATCCGGATTGCTTGGCTTGGTTCAGTGCCAGGTCGGCCATCCGGGTCAGTTCCGCCTCTCCGTCCTGCACGGCCACGCCGATGCCAGCAGTCAGAGTATTGAGTGTGAAGCCATGGGCCTGAATCGGTATCCGCAGTGCGTTACGGATCTCCGTGATCAGCGATTCAATGCCGGTGTCCCCGCCTTCCTGACGGTACAGGGCAAACTTGTCCCCGGCCCAGTGCGCCACGGTGAAGTCCTCGCCCGACCGTTCGACCAGACGCTGTGCCACCTCCCGGAGCACATGGTCGCCGACTGCGTGGCCCAGACTGTAATTGATGGTGTCGAAGTCATCCAGATCGACAAAGATCAGACAGCTCTGTTGTCCGCGAGGTAGACGCGCATTGTCAACCAGCTCCTGCATGCGAAGCCGGCTGGGCAGGCCGGTAAGAGAGCTGGTGAAGGCTGCCCGTTCCAGCCTCCTGGCCGCACGGCCGGCCCAGCCAGCCAGTGTGGCGATTAGCACATTGGTCAGGGCCACGGCGAGGGCCAGTGACAGGGCGGTCTCCCAGGACGCCGGAGTGCCATAGCCGGCGCCGAACAGGCGTTCCCCGGTAATGATCAGCAGAAAGCTTGATGTGATGGCGATTACAGCGCCCTGCCAGTGATACAGATAGGCGATCTGTGCCACCGCCGCCACGTGCAGCCACCAGAGCAGATGCGATGTCACTCCGGTATGGGGGATCAATAGTGGATGCAGCGCCGGCGTGGCCAGCAACAATATCATTCCGAACAGAACCAGTGGTCCGTACGCCTGTTTGACTCGAGCTGTCATGCCTTCTGCCCTGTTCTTGCCCATCAAGGTGGTACGCCATTACAGGATGCACCGCGAGGCCAGCTGTTACGGAATTCTGGTCTGTCTGGAAAATCGTCTGGAAAACCACTGCAATTTGCGGGAAAATACGCGTTTTCGCCAATCCCCTCCCCTGACAGGAGTTCCAATCGTATGACAGACCGGGTCACTTCGCGCCGTGAACGCGCCAATGCCATTCGCGCCCTTGCCATGGACGCCGTGCAGAAAGCCAAGTCCGGCCATCCGGGCGCCCCGATGGGCATGGCCGACATCGCCGAGGTCCTGTGGAACGATTTCCTGCAGCACAATCCGGTCAACCCGGGCTGGGTCAACCGTGACCGCTTCGTGCTGTCCAACGGGCATGGCTCCATGCTGGTCTACTCCCTGTTGCACCTCAGTGGCTATGACCTGCCCATGGAAGAGCTGAGGAATTTCCGTCAGTTGCATTCAAAGACCCCGGGACATCCCGAGTTCGGCTACACCCCCGGCGTGGAGACCACCACCGGGCCGCTGGGCCAGGGCCTGGCCAACGGCGTCGGCATGGCGATTGCCGAGAAGACACTGGCGGCGCAGTTCAATCGCCCGGACCACGAGATCATCGATCACCACACCTATGTATTCGCCGGTGATGGCTGTCTGATGGAAGGCATCTCCCATGAAGTCTGCTCGCTGGCCGGTACGCTGCAGCTGGGCAAGCTGATCGTGTTCTACGACGACAATGGCATTTCCATTGATGGCGAGGTGCAGGGCTGGTTCACCGATGACACGGCGCAGCGCTTCGAGGCCTACGGCTGGCATGTTCTGTCCGTGGACGGTCATGATGCCGACCAGGTCCGCGAGGCCATCAATACGGCCCGGGCCGAGAACGGCAAGCCCACACTGATCCGCTGCAGGACGGTGATCGGCTTCGGGGCGCCCAACAAGAAGGGCACTGCCGGCATTCACGGGGCTCCGCTGGGGGGCGACGAGATCGCGCTGGCCCGCAAGGAACTGGGCTGGGAACACGCGCCCTTTGAGGTGCCCGAGGAGATCTATCGGGACTGGGACGCGCGCGAGAAAGGGTTCGCGGCGGAGTCGGCCTGGAAAGAGAAAATGACCCGCTACGAGGAAGCGCATCCCGAGCTGGCCATGGAGCTGGTGCGTCGTCTGAAGGGCGAGGTGCCCGGTGTTTTCGCGGAGGAAGCGGATGCCTTCATCCGGCAGTGTCAGGCGGAAGGCGAGGATATTGCCAGCCGCAAGGCGTCGCAGAAGTGCCTGAATGCCTATGGCAGACTGCTGCCGGAGCTGATCGGTGGTTCCGCCGACCTGACCGGCTCCAATCTCACGCTGTGGGAGGGCAGTAAACCGCTGACCGGGACCGATGCCGATGGCAACTACATCTTCTACGGCGTCCGTGAATTCGGCATGACCGCCATCATGAGCGGTATCGCCCTGCACGGTGGCTTCATCCCTTATGGAGGGACCTTCCTGATTTTCATGGAATATGCCCGCAATGCCGTGCGTATGGCGTCACTGATGAAGCAGCACAGCATTCTGGTCTACACCCACGATTCCATCGGCCAGGGCGAGGATGGACCCACCCACCAGCCGGTGGAACAACTGGGTACCCTGCGTGCGACGCCCAACCTGTCCACCTGGCGTACCGCCGATGACGTCGAGACGGCGGTGGCCTGGAAGCTGGCGCTGTTGCGCACCGATGGCCCCACGGCGCTGGTGTTCTCGCGTCAGGGGCTGCCGCATCAGGAGCGCACGGAACAGCAGGTGGCGGATATCGCCCGCGGCGGCTATATCCTGGAGGACTGCGAGGGTGCGCCGGAGCTGATCCTGATCGCCACCGGCTCCGAAGTGGCGCCGGCCCGGGAGGCCGCACGACAGCTGCAGGGCGAGGGCCGGAACGTACGGCTGGTGGCCATGCCTTCCACCGATACCTTCGATGCGCAGGATGCCGACTACCGCGAGCGGGTGCTTCCCTCGTCGGTACGCAGGCGGCTGGCCGTTGAAGCCGGTGCCGTGGATGGCTGGTATCGGTACGTGGGCCTGGACGGGGACGTCATCGGCATGCGCGGCTTCGGTGAGTCGGCCCCCGGTGGCGTACTGATGAAGGAGTTCGGTTTCACCGCCGAAAACATTGCTTCGAAGGCCGGCGAACTGCTGTCCCGCTGAAGGACCATGACGGCCGTGGCCGGCCTCCAGGAGACGCATGAGTTACCGTATTGCCATCAATGGATACGGCCGTATCGGTCGTTGTGTGTTGCGCGCGCTGTTCGAGTCCCGCGCCCATGACGGGTTACAGATCGTCGCCATCAATGATGTCACCGATATTGACACGCTGGCGCACCTGACCCGTTATGACAGTACGCACGGTCGTTTTCCCGGGACGGTCTCCGTGGATGGCGACGGCCTGCAAATCGAGGGCCATGGCCGCGGTGAATCCATACGTGTCCTGTGTGAGCCGGATATCGGCTCCCTGCCCTGGCGTGAGCTGGATATCGACCTGGTGCTGGAGTGCAGTGGCACCTTCGATGATCGGGAAACGGCCGAGCGCCATTGTCAGCAGGGGGCGGGCCGGGTGTTGTTCTCGCAACCGGCGCGACCGGAGGTGGATGCCACCATCGTCCATGGCATCAACGATGATACGCTGAAGCCGGACCATCGCATCATCTCGGCGGCTTCCTGTACCACCAATTGCATCGTGCCGGTGATTCATTGCCTGGATGAAGCGTTCGGGCTGGAATACGGGGTGATCACGACCATCCATTCCGCCATGAACGACCAGCCGGTCATCGATGCCTATCATAACCAGGACCTGCGCAAGACGCGCAGCGCCGTGCAGTCGATCATTCCGGTGGATACCGGTCTGGCGCGCGGCATCGGCCGTATCCTGCCGCATCTGGACGGGCGCTTCTCCGCGCAGGCCATGCGGGTGCCGACCGTGAACGTCTCCGCCATCGACCTCAGTGTCACGCTGCACAGCGATGTGGATGCGGAGGCGATCAATGCAGCCATCCGCCAGGGCTGTGCCCGTTACCCCGCGGACGTGCTGGCCTGCACCGACGAGCCGCTGGCGTCCTGCGACTTTAATCACGACCCCAGATCGGCTATTGTCGACCTGAGTCAGACGAGGGTCAGCGGACCCCGGCTGGTCAAGGTACTGGTCTGGTTCGACAACGAATGGGGCTATGCCAACCGGATGCTGGATGTGGCCGGCCTGATCCGACAACTGGAACAAGGACAAGGAAAACGAACGCCATGACGCTGCGACGCATGCAGGATTTCGACCTGAAGGGAAAACGGGTACTGATCCGCGAAGACCTCAACGTTCCCGTGAAGAATGGCGCGGTGGGCAACGACACCCGCATCCGTGCCAGCCTGCCGACCCTCCGGGCGGCACTGGATGCCGGCGCCCGGGTGTTGGTGATGTCGCATCTGGGTCGACCGGAAGCCGGTGTGGCGATCAGCGAGCAGCCCGAAGCCTCGCTGGCTCCGGTGGCCACCCACCTGCAATCCCTGCTGGGCAGCCCGGTGCGCCTGATACAGGACTATCTGGACCCGGACAACGCGCCGGTTCCTGACGAAGGCGAGGTGCTGTTGCTGGAGAATGTGCGCGTCAATGCCGGTGAAACCGAAAATGACGAGGCGTTGTCGAAGCAGTACGCGGCCCTGTGCGACGTGTTTGTCATGGATGCCTTCGGCACCGCCCACCGCGCCCAGGCCAGTACACATGGCGTGGCGCGTTTCGCGCCCGATGCCTGTGCCGGCCCGCTATTGGCCTCGGAGCTGGATGCGCTGGAGAAGGCGCTGGAGAAACCGGAGCGACCCATGCTGGCCATTGTCGGTGGCGCGAAGGTGTCCAGCAAACTGCGGGTACTGGAAAGCCTGGCGAAGAAAGTGGATCGTCTGATCGTGGGCGGCGGCATCGCCAACACCTTCCTGCTGGCGGCGGGAAAGCCGATCGGCAGATCGCTGGCGGAAGCCGACCTGGTGGAGGCGGCCCGATCACTGATGGCGAAGACCGACATTCCCCTGCCGTCCGATGTGGTGGTGGCCAGCGAGTTTTCCGCGGACGCGGAGGCCACGGTGAAGCCGGTGCACGAGATCGATCACGATGACATGATCCTGGATATCGGCCCGGAGACGGCGGCACGCTTTGCCTCGCTGATCGGAGAGATGAAGACGATCATCTGGAACGGGCCGGTCGGGGTGTTTGAATTCGAACGCTTTGCGGCGGGGACGGAAGCCGTGGCGAAAGCGGTGGCCGTCAACCCCGGGTTTTCCATTGCGGGTGGTGGCGAGACCATTTCCGCCATCGATCGCTTCGGTATCACGGACCAGGTGTCCTACATTTCCACCGGCGGTGGTGCGTTTCTGGAATTCGTGCAGGGCGAGACGCTGCCGGCCGTGAAGGTGCTGGAAGACAAATACAAGTAATCGATTTATCAGTCAGGAATCAAGAGGTACAAGACATGGCGCTCATCAGCCTGAGGCAGTTGCTGGATCACGCCGCCGAGCATGAATACGGCGTACCGGCCTTCAATGTGAACAACCTGGAACAGACCCGCGCCATCATGGAGGCCGCGGACGAGGTCAACAGTCCGGTGATCATGCAGGCCTCCGCCGGTGCCCGCAAGTATGCCGGTCCGCGTTTTCTGAAACACCTGATCGAGGCGGCCATCGAGGAGTTCCCGCATATTCCCGTGGTCATGCATCAGGATCATGGCGCCTCGCCGGCGGTCTGTCAGCGCTCCATCCAGCTGGGCTTTTCGTCCGTCATGATGGACGGTTCACTGGGCGAGGACGGCAAGACGCCGACCGACTTTGATTACAACGTGCGTGTCACGCGGCAGGCCGTGGATATGGCTCATGCCTGCGGAGTCTCCGTGGAAGGCGAGCTGGGTTGCCTGGGCTCCCTGGAGAGCGGCATGGCCGGCGAGGAAGACGGCAGCGGCGCGGAAGGCAAGCTGTCCCTGGAGCAGATGCTGACCGATCCCGAGGAAGCGGCCGCGTTCGTCGATGCCACCGATGTCGATGCCCTGGCCATCGCGGTGGGTACCAGTCACGGCGCCTACAAGTTCACCCGTCCGCCGACCGGTGACATCCTGGCCATCGGGCGCATCAAGGAGATCCACCAGCGGATTCCGGACACGCACCTGGTCATGCACGGCTCCTCTTCCGTGCCACAGGAGTGGCTGGACATCATCAACGAGTTCGGCGGCGAAATCCCGGAGACCTACGGCGTGCCGGTGGAGGAAATCCAGGAAGGCATCCGGCACGGGGTCCGCAAGGTCAACATCGATACCGACCTGCGCCTGGCTTCCACGGGCGCGGTACGCAAGTTCCTGGCCGAGAACCCGTCCGAGTTCGATCCGCGCAAGTTCCTCAAGCCCAGCACGGCGGCTATGAAAAGCATCGTCAAGGCGAGGCTGGAAGCCTTCGGTACCGCTGGGCAGGTCAGCCGGATCGGCAAGGTATACAGTCTGGAAGAGATGTCCGAACGCTACATCAAGGGGTTCTGAGCCCGCCATGGCCCGGCGCCCGAATGCGTTCGACGAGGCGGCGGCAACGCACCTGAAACGGTCCTTGCCGCCGCTATCTTCAGGGAAGAGCCCGGCGCCGTCGCCGGAGGTGGACCGGTACCTGGCCCACTACGGCATCGCCTTTCCCGACCTGTCATCCCGCCATGTATTCGGCATGGTGGACGCGGCCGGCCTGGATCTGGCCACGCATATCTACCATCCGGCCGGCCCTCCGCGCGGCACTTTCATCATTCTGCACGGCCTGTTCGATCATGCCGGCCTGTACGGGCATGTGATCCGATTCTGTCTGGCGCAGCAGTTCGTGGTCTGCATTGCCGATCTTCCGGGCCACGGACTGTCCAGTGGCGAGCCCGCGGACATCGACGATTTTTCCCGGTATCGCGAAGTGCTGCGTGAGTGGATCCGATGTCTGGCGCCCCATGCATTGCCGGCCCCATTCCTCATGCTCGGTCAGAGCATGGGGGGCGCGATTGCCATGGACTGCACGCTGCACTGGTGTGGGAACTCGCCAGAAGGACCATTGCAGCAGGGCCCGGTGGAGATTGAAAGACTGTTCCTCCTGGCGCCTCTGCTGCGACCGGTGGATTGGCTTCGCGTGCGGTTCTACCACTGGATCGGCCATCACTTCCACTCTCACATCGAGCGGGAGTTCTCCACTAACAGTCGTGACGAGGTCTTTCTGCGCTTTCTGCGCGAGCAGGACCCGCTGCAGCCGCGCCACCTCAGTGGCCGCTGGGTGCGGGCCATGGTGCGCTGGCAGCGGGAATTCCGTCGTCTGCCGTCGTGCTCTCTGCCGGTGAGGATGTTCCAGGGTGACGACGACGGCACCGTGAACTGGCGCTGGAATCTGCCCCGGATACAACGCCGATTTCCGCAACTGTCACTGACGATGCTGCCGGGTGGTCGGCATCATCTGGCCAATGAATCGGCCGACCACCGCCGGGAAATGTTCTCCGTCATGGAAAGC
>JBNJGU010000072.1:0-12257 GCA_051747985.1 Pseudomonadota bacterium
GCAGCGGCGGCGGTGCGTCTCCAGTGATTCGGGTCGCAGCACGTTCTCCAGGGCCTGGCGTTTCTGGCTGATCTCCAGATCCGAGTAGCCCTGCACGTTTTTGAAGCGGTGGTAGAGGTCGATGAACAGTTCGTTGATGTCATCGTCCGGGAATATGATCTTCTCGGAGAGGATGAGGATACCGCCCGGTCGCATACCCCGGGCAATCCGCCGGATCAGTGCGTCACGGCGCGAGGGGTCGATAAACTGCAGCGTGAAGTTCATCACCACCACGGAGGCGTCCTCGATCGCGACGTCGTCAATATCCGAGCACACCAGCTCGATCCGGGCCGCCTGCTCGCGCTCCCCGTCATCCAGTTTCTGGCGGAATCGTTGTATCATGGCCGGTGAATTGTCGACCGCCACCAGCGTGTGCTCCCGCGCACCGATATGATGGCTCATGGCCAGCGTGGTGCCGCCCAGCGAGCAGCCCAGGTCGTAGACGCGTGAGCCCGACTGGCAGTAACGCTCCGCCAGTACACCACTCATGGACACGATGGTGGCGTAGCCGGGGACTGAGCGGCTGATCATGTCCGTGAACACCTCGGCCACGCGTTCGTCGAACACGAAATCGGCGGTCTGGCCGGGCGTGGCGAAAACACGGTCGCGCGGAGTGTCGTTGTCGGGCCGATCGGACATGAGCGGTGCTGGTGATGTTGGCAAGAAGTTTCGGAAAGGCGCCTATTATGCGGCATAAGACAGTGGAAACAAAATGGCGGCCCGCGCCCTCGACGGGCCTGCCCACCTGCCGGTTGCGCCGCAGCCGTCGCCGCACCCTGGCCGTACACGTGCGCGACTGCCAGGTGGAGATCCGCGCCCCGCAAGGCATGGGTGAATCCGCCATCGCCCGCTTTGTCGGCCAGCAGACCGACTGGATCCTCGGTCGGCTGGAAGAACAGCGAAAACAACAGGCGGAAAAGCTGCGGGTGATCGACGGCGGACGGATTTTCTACAAGGCCCGTGAATGCAAGCTGCGCCTGCGCCCGTCCCTGGTCGGTTCAGTACAGGTGGAGGGCCGGACCATTACCATCCATTGTCGCGGAGCCACACCCGAGCATGGAGAGAGAGTCCTCCGCGATTGGCTGATGCAGCAGGCCCGCGAGCACCTGTATGCCCGCACCGAGGCGCTGGCTTCCGCCCTGGGCCTGGAGGGTCGGTTCCGGGAGGTGGTGTTGCGCAAGACCCGCAGCAAGTGGGGACACTGCACCTCGGAGGGTCGGATCCAGTACAACTGGCTGATCATGCTGGCGCCGGATGCGGTGATCGATTATCTGATCAGCCACGAGGTGGCTCACCTTCGTCATCTGGATCATTCGCGGGCGTTCTGGGCGCTGGTGGGAGAGGTGTGTCCTGACTATCAGCGCTATCGGCACTGGCTGCGGGATCACGGGCATCGGCTGTGGTTCTGATGCCCGCCGGTCCGTCACCGGCCTCCGGCAGGGCCACCCGGTTGCGTCCCTGGGACTTGGCGCGGTACATGGCCGCGTCCGCGCGATTGACGACATCGGACCGCGCCTCACCATCCCGCCACTGGGCGATACCAAGACTGACGGTGACATGGCCGAGCTCGCCCAGGTCGAGTCCGGCCACCGCTTCGCGCACCCGCTCAGCCAGTAGCCGGGTGTCGTCCAGTACCGTGTTGCTGGCCACGATGATGAATTCCTCGCCGCCCCAGCGGCCGAATACATCGCTGCCGCGCAGACATTCATTCAGCCCCCCGGCGATTTTCCGCAGTACCCGGTCTCCGGCCTGATGGCCGTACTGGTCGTTGAAGACCTTGAACCGGTCGATATCGAAGAAAATCACGCTGAAGGGGTGTCCGTAACGCCTCGCCGTTTCCACCAGTCGGTCCAGTTCTTCCTGGATGTAGTAGCGATTCCAGATGCCGGTCAGGGGATCCGTCCGCACCATGGTCTGCAACTGATTGTTGACGGCCTCCAGCTGGCTGTTGAGTTCATAGATGCCATGGAAAGTCAGTGCCGTCGACAGGTTCTCGGCCAGCTCCTGCGCTGCCTGAATCTCTGTGCTCAGCCAGGCCTCACTCTTGCCCACGACCTGTTGTTGCCAACTGGAAAAAGACTGACGCGGCGTCAGCACGGGCTTGCCGTCCACATAGCTGGGCCGGGTCTTGGGCGGACCGGCCCACTGATGTAGCTGTAACTGCTCCCGGCGAAAGAACAGCAGCCATGCGTTGCTGCTGCGGGCTGACACCAGTGGCAGGGCGAGCAGGCCGGCATGATCCGCAGGGTGGTGAGACAGGGCCAGCTCCGACTCGGCCAGGTTGTTGCTGTACCAGGGCGACTGACGGGATGCCACGCGTTGCAGCTGTCCGATGATATCCCGCACCTCTGTTTCCGGAGGCGTATCCCGCCAGAGTTGCAGTGGCTGGTCCTCATAGAGGAGGGCGCCGCCGCAGGCATGGAACAGCTCGAGCCAGGTGTCGCTGTTCCGCTCTACCAGGCGGTCGGCCGTCTGATTGGTCTCCTGCAGCAGTTGACGGCGGTTACGCAGCACCCGCTGGAAGAAACGGGCATGTTCTTCCCGTTCCAGCAACTCACGGCGTTGCGCGGCCATCTTCACCAGCAGGTTGGCGGCCTGCAGTGCGGCGGGGGTGGCCGGTGCGGAACTGCCATTGTGGCAGGCGAGCAGTCCCCACAACTCGCCCCGGCTGAACAGGGCGACGGAGAAGGAAGCTCCCACACTCATATTCCGCAGATAGGCAAGGTGGATGGGAGAGACGCCCCTGAGCAGTCCCGGACTCAGATCCAGCGGGGGCCACTCCCGGTTGGAGTCGCGGGCCAGCAGCCGGGAGGCACTGGCTTCGCTGTCCAGAATCATCCGTACGGGGTTGATCCGGTAGAGCTGGCGTACCTGCGGCGGTATGTCAGAGGCGGGAAAGCGATGACCGAGATATCCGGGGGTGCCGCTGGCGAGACTCTCGGCGATGACCTTTCCGTTCCAGTTCTCATCGAAGCGGTAGACCATGACCCGGTCGTAATCGCTCAGCTCCCTGACAATGTCGGTCAGTGCCCGCAACAGCACATCCTGCCCTTCGCAGGATTCGAGCTGGTCACTCCAGTGGGTCAATGCGTCGATCCATCGACCGGCGGGTGCTTCCGGAACCGTCTGCAGTTCGACCACGAGACCGATATCGGACATCCAGCAACCAATATGGAAATGGCGCTCGCCGGAGTCCAGTGGCAGGAACAGCTGTCGGGTCAACACGGATTCCGACGGTGGCAGGGACTTCAGGTGAGCCACCAGGGTCTCCAGCACGGGTCCCGAGGGAGGCCTGTCGCTGGCGAGCAATTCCCTCGGATCGATGCCGATGATCTCGTCCAGGTTTTCGCTGCACTGCAATACCGAGCGCAGTGCCGCATCGAAGACCAGCAGGCCCCCGTGTGGCTGGATGCTGCCCGGAATATGTACCGGCTCGCTGGCGCATTGTTCGAGAGCAATGGCCAGGTCGCGTTGCTGTAACTCTTCGCTGGCTGTCATGAGCTGGCGCCTTTCTACTGAAAGCTGGCCAGAGAGTATACTCCTTCGGGGAAGCGCTTTCCGTACTCCATATTACGGTAAACGGCTGTAATACGCATGAAACATGCTGCGAGCCCCATGAAGAGCCGCTTCCCGGTCGATGCTGGGGAGCAGGACGGTCAATTGCGCGATGAATGGCCGCCAGTGCGCCTCCGGCTCCGAGGCGCCGAAATAGGCCATCGGCACCTCGGTCCCCAGTGTCTTGCGCAACTGCCGCGCCACGATGACACTGCCCTTGCGGGCCCCTTCAAGAACGTACTGCTGCCCCATCAGAAAACCGGTGCTCCGTGCCAGCAACACTTCCTCGTCCCGGATTTCCGGTACAGAGTGACCCAGGGCCATCAGGTCGCGCCGCAACGCGTCAGTCCGCGACGAAGAGCACGGCTGACTGTCCAGGCCCAGCTTCCGGTACCCGGCCTCGACCGAAGTCTCCATGAAACGCTGTGGGCGATACAGCGCATGCAACGCCGCCGCATAACCGTCCCGGTCCAGCGCCGGATCCATCAGCTGCTGCAACACCGGATGATGATCCAGCTCATGATGATCCCGCCGCGTCTCCTCTCGCAGGAAAGCCAGCAGACTGTTTACGTCGCGGCCCGGATTCGTGGCAGTCATAGGCGTATTGCTCCAAGGTCCAGGTATGCATCGGGACAGTCTCGCGTACCAGGCGGTCCGAGAGCCGCGGAGGTTCCGGTTCGTCGCGGAAACGCGTCGAGCCGGAAGCCTCCGCGGCTATCCACTCTCCGCCGGGTCACTCGGCCGCGGCTACCGCGACCTTCCGTCGCTGCACGATGGCCAGGCCCATGCTGATGGCCAGCAACACCACACTGATCACGATCAGCGCCGGCTGACTCAACCCGAGCATGCCGCCCCCGGGAATCGCCAGTGTCAGACCGGCCAGCCCGAGCACGACCCGCGCCGCCATACCCGGCCCCCGATCACCCATGCTGCCAAACCCGAGCAGGTAGCCCTGCAGGGCGGCCGAAAGCAGTGCCACACCGATCACTGCGGTGGTGATCACCAGCGAGACCTCGGCGAACGAGCCATCGAGCAGCAGCGCCGGGTTGAACACGAAGAAGAACGGAATGAAGTAGATGATGGCACCCAGCCGCATCGCTTCCCAGCCGGCGCGCATGGCCGACACCTGGGCCACCGAGGCGGCCGCGAAGGCGGCCAGGGCCACCGGCGGTGTGATGAAGCTGAGCATGCCCCAGTACATGATGAACATGTGCGAGGCCAGCGGATCCAGGCCGGCATTGATCAGCGCCGGCGCCAGCACGATGGCCAGAAAGATGTAGGCCGCCGTCACCGTCATGCCGATGCCCAGCACAAAACTGGTCAGGGCGCCCATCATCAACAGCACCAGGACATTGTCGCCGGCCAGGTAGACCAGGTCATTGGCCAGCGTGCCGGCCATGCCGGTCACGGCCAGCGAGCCGATGATCAGGCCGATGGCGGCGAGGATGCCGGCCAGTTCCGCCATCAGGCGCCCGGCACCCGCCACCAGTTCCATGAACTTCTTCAGGTCCATCTTGTGGGGTGTGAACTGGTTGATGATCAGCAGCAACGCGGTGGCGATGAACGGCGCCGTGGCCTCGCGCTGCATGTAGACCAGCATGAAGATCAGCGTGGCGAACACGGCGATGAAGTACCAGCCTTCCCGGAACACCTTGCCGAAACTCGGCAGCTCTTCCACTGGCAGCCCTTCCAGCTTGTTCTTGGCCGAATAGGCATCGATCTGCATGAACAGGCCGAAGAAATACAGCACGGACGGCACGATGGCGGCCACGGCGATCACCACGTAGCTGACCCCCAGGAAGCTCGCCATCACGAAGGCGGTGGCACCCATGATGGGCGGCATCAACACACCGCCGGTGGAGGCGCAGGCCTCAACGCCGGAAGCATACTCCTTCGAGAAGCCGATGCGCCGCATGGCGGGAATGGACAGCGGACCGGTGGTCAGTACATTGGTCACCGGGCCGCCGCTCATCGAGCCCATCAGGCCACTGGAAAAGATCGCCACCTTGGCGGGGCCGCCGCGCATGTGGCCCAGCAGCGCGAAGGCGAAGTTGATGAAGAACGGTCCGCCGCCGGTGAACTGCAGCGCGACACCAAACAGCAGGAAACCGAACACCAGCATGGCGAAGGACTGCATCGGAATGCCGAACAGGCTTTCCTCGCCCATGATGTGGAAGATGGCCACGTCGTGCAGCGGCATGCCAAGCCCGGCCAGTACCGCCGGCATCCGGTCCGCGTAGGTCGGGTACAGCGACAGCACCAGCACGATGAAAAAGATCGGCCAGCCACCGGCGCGACGGCCCGCCTCCAACACGATCGGCCAGGTGATCAGGGCCAGCACGATGCCGACGGTGGGAGCGTCATACTCCCAGGCCTCCAGCACGATGCGCTCGGCGAATATCGCGAAGTAGGTGAACACCACGGCGATCACCCCGATGATGACCTTGTCATACCAGGGCACGTGATCCAGATTGCCCTTGTGGGACGGGAAGGTGATGAACACCATGGACAGCATCAGCCCGGTGATGATGTACAGATAGCGGCTGTCCAGCAGCACGACATCCAGGAAGAAGCCGAAATTGAAGATCTGGTTGGCCGCCAGTACGGTGGCGATACCGGTCATCACCGCCATCACCGCGCGCCACCGATATGTCAGTTCCCGGTAACGGCCGATGGAGGGCAGGTCCTTCTCCGGTGCCATGCCGGGCTTGATCTCGGGGATCATCTTGTCGTCGCTCATGATGCTGTCTTCTTATTGATTCTGTGGTCGGGTCAGCTGGATTCGGCCAGAGTGATCAGGCCGGCTTCTTCCAGCGCTTCGGCACGGAACGCCAGCCAGGCAGCCTCGAACTCGTCGTAGTCCTGCGGCGCGCCGGGCAGGAATTCCTCCCAGGCCTGGCGCAACACGTCCTGCCGGTGCAGGTTGGCCTGTTGCTGTGCCTCCGCCTCCTCGGTCCACTCCCCGATCTCGCGGAAATAGCGGATGGCCCCCTCGTGGTAGGGGATGAAGGCACTGTCCAGTTGTTGCAGTGCCATGTCCCACCCGTTGGCGCCGGGCGCCGAATCCCGGTACTCCTCATAGTGCAGGTGCATGACCTTGACCAGCCCGTAGACGGTGTTGGCATCGGCGATGTCCGGATCGTCATAGGTCACCAGCAGTGGATAGGCGGAGGTGAACACCTCGATGCCTTCCTCGGGAATGGACGGTCCCTCCGTGGCGATGTGGGGCACATACCAGGGCAGTCGGGCTCGGACATTGGCCACCGCCTCGGTATCTTCCGGCGGAAACTCCAGGAACTTGAGCCCCCGGGGCGAGGATTCCAGCCGCAGGAAGGGCGGCGAATTGCAGGCTCCGCCGGCGACATCGGCGCGGTCGTTGATGACTGCCTCGATGGAGGCGTTGTAACCCCCGACCTCGACGCGCTCGACATCACTCCAGTCCAGGTCCGCGTAGGCCAGCAGCGCCCGGGTGGCATTGTTCAGCGAGGGTGCGCCCTGGACGAAGGTGACGCGCATGCCGGCAATATCGTCGATGGTATCGATATCGGCATCCTCGGCCGCCGCCAGGGTGAACGAGCAGCTGGTGGAGAAGTTGGACAGCAGTACCCGGATCGGCTGCGGCCCCCAGATGCGCGAAGCGAAGTTGAGGATGCCTTCCTGGGCGTAGACCGCTTCCGACCCACCGGCCGACATGTTGACCCGGCCTGCTCGCAGCGTGGCCAGACGCGACACGTCGTTGCGGCCGGGCACCACCCGCAGGTTGGTCTCGTACTGGCGCTGCAGGATGTTGCCGATGGCGACCGCCTGACTGTAACCACCGGTCCCGGTGGGGTAGGCGGACCAGGCGATGGTGCGTGGCATGTCGAGCTGGCCGGCCGGCGGGTTCTCCGGTGGCGCCTCGCGGTTACAGGCCGCCAGTGGCAGCAGAAGGGACAGCAGCAAGGCCGGCCGGCGCCATGCGGAACGCGAATGTGACAGAATGTGCATCGGCAACAGAACTCCCGCTTGTCGGTCAATCCCGGAAGCATAACGCAGGCATCCGGGCATTGCCACACGGCCCCGTTCAGTCGATCCGCGGTTGCGGTGGGGTGTTACAGGTTGTCACCGCGGCGGGCAAACAGCAGGTCGAACACCGGGTGGCCCAGTCGTTCGCCGCGTCGCTCGAACTTGGTCTCCGGGCGTCCCGTGTTCTTCGCGTACTGTCCTTCGCCCGCCGTGTTCTCCAGGGCCGGCTCGGCGCTGAGCACCTCCATCATGTGCTCGGCGTAGTGGGTCCAGTCCGTGGCCAGGTGCAGCAGGCCACCGGGTTTCAGGCGTGTGGTGAGTTGCCGCACGAACGCGGGCTGGATCAGCCGACGCTTGTGGTGTTTTTTCTTGTGCCAGGGGTCGGGAAAGAACACCTGTACCGTGTCCAGGCTGCGCTCTGGCACGCAGCGGTCAAGAATTTCGGTGGCATCGTGGCAGTAAACGCGCAGGTTGTGCAGGTCGCGTTCATGAATCTCGCGAAGCAGTTTGCCGACACCGGGGCGATGCACCTCAATGCCGATGAAATCACGCTCCGGATGGGCTGCGGCCTGCTCGACCAGGGATTGCCCCATGCCGAAACCGATCTCCAGCGTCAGAGGAGCGTGGCGTCCGAACAGCGCCATCGGGTCAATGCGGGCGTGGGTGTCATCAATTCCATACAGCGGCCACCAGTGATCCAGGGCTTCCTGCTGGGAGGCGGTCAGACGCCCGCCGCGGACCACGAAACTGCGGATCGGCCGGTGGTGGGTCGGCCGGGAGGATTCGTTCATGTTCGGTTCCGTGTCAGAAGAAAGTGCCGTCGATCGGAGAGGATGCGCTGGCGTAGAGGCGGCGCGGCATCCGTCCGGCCAGCCAGGCATCGCGTCCACTGGATACGGCGCCTTTCATGGCACGCGCCATCCGGATCGGATCCTCGGCTTCGGCGATGGCGGTGTTCATGAGCACGCCGTCGCAGCCCAGTTCCATGGCGACGGTGGCATCGGAGGCGGTCCCCACGCCGGCATCGACGATGATCGGCACGTTGGCGTTCTCCAGGATCATGCGGATATTGTATGGATTGCGGATGCCCAGCCCGGAGCCGATCGGTGCGCCCAGTGGCATCACGGCCACGCAACCGATCTCTTCCAGCCTTCTGGCGATCAGCGGATCATCACTGGTGTAGACCATCACATCGAAACCGTCATTGACCAGCGTCTCGGCGGCCCGGACGGTTTCGGTGACATCCGGATACAGGGTTTTCTGGTCACCCAGTACCTCCAGTTTGACCAGCTTGTGACCGTCCAGCAGTTCCCGTGCCATGCGGCAGGTACGCACCGCGTCCTCGGCGGTATAACAACCGGCGGTGTTGGGCAGGATGGTGTACTGGTCCGGGGAGATGACTTCCAGCAGGCTGGGTTCATCGCGGTTCTGCCCCAGGTTCACCCGGCGGATGGCCACGGTGATCATCTCCGCGCCGCTGGCTTCCAGCGCCTGACGGTTCTGGTCGAAGTCGCGATACTTGCCGCTGCCGATGATCAATCGTGACTGGTACGTGCGCCCCGCGATCCGCAGTGGCGTATCGGTCTTGCTCATGATGGAGATTCCTGTTCTGTCTGGATGCTCAGCCGCCACCGATGGCCTGAACCACCTCTATGCGGTCACCGTCGGCGAGCGGATGGGTGTCGTGCTCGCTGCGGGGAATGATGTCGCGGTTCACTTCCACGGCGATGCGGCCCCCGGTCAGTGACAGCTGTTGAAGCAGCTCTTCCAGGGTGGCGTTGTCGTGAATGGTGTGGGTGTCACCGTTGACCTGCACCTGCATGATGCCTTCTCTCCAGTGCGCGATGATTCAGCCGGCATTGCGGCTGAGTAGCATGGCGATAGCCAGCAATGCCCATCCAGCGAGGAAACCGATCCCGCCCAGCGGCGTGATGGCGCCCAGCCAGCGGATGCCGCTGAGGCTCAGCGCATACAGACTGCCCGAGAACAACAGCAGACCGATGGCGAAGGCCAGTGCGCTGTAGCGCAGCAGGGTCTGGGCCGGAAAATGCAGCATCAGGATGCCGACCCCGAGCAGTGCCAGGGTATGGTACATGTGATACTGGACGCCGGTCTGGAAAACGTCCAGCAGATCGGGCGCCAGACGATTGCGCAGGCCGTGGGCCGCGAAAGCCCCGAGAGCGACGGCCAGCAACCCGTTGAATGCGGCGAATGCAAGAATGAAATGAGGCATGAGTCGCAACCGCCGGTCAGGCGGCCATCATGCCACGGACTTTCTGCATGGCGCTCTTTTCCAGTTGACGGATGCGTTCGGCCGATACCTGGTAGCGGTCCGCCAGCTCATGCAGTGTGGCCTTTTTCTCGCTCAGCCAGCGGCTGGTGATGATGTCGCGGCTGCGTTGATCCAGCTCGCCCATGGCCTTGTAGAGACTGCTGTTGGTGGTCTCGGCCCACTCGGCATCCTCGACCGCCGCCGCCACATCGGAGCCATCATCTTCCAGATATTGGACCGGAGACATGCCCGGCTGATCTTCGTCGGAATCCGGTTCCAGGTCGAAGCCGGCATCGTAGGCGCTCATGCGGCCTTCCATCTGGCGGACCACCTTGGGGTCGACGCCCAGGTCGTGGGCCATGGCATTGGCCTCGTCATTGGAAAGCCAGCCCAGCCGCTTCTTGGAGCTGCGCAGGTTGAAGAACAGCTTGCGCTGGGCCTTGGTGGTGGCAATCTTGACGATGCGCCAGTTCTTGAGGATGAACTCGTGGATCTCGGCCTTGATCCAGTGCACGGCAAAGGACACCAGCCGGACACCGACCTCGGGGTTGAAGCGCTTGACCGCCTTCATCAGGCCGACATTGCCTTCCTGGATCAGGTCCGCCTGCTGCAGGCCGTAGCCAGCGTAACTGCGGGCCAGATGGACGACGAAGCGCAGGTGCGAGAGCACCAGCTGGCGGGCGGCATCCAGGTCATTTTCATAGTAGTAGCGTTCCGCCAGCGACTTCTCCTCCTCCGCCGACAGCACCGGAATGCTGTTGACCGATGACACATACGCGGACAGGTCACGACCCGGCACGCCCGGGTTCAGGATCTGCAGGTTCTTGCCTGTTGCGATGCTGGCTGTCATGGATGCGTTACACCTCGTATTCGATGACTTTGGTCTGTGTATCCAGACCCTATTATAGCAGAAATCATTGCCAATCCGGCATTCTGCTTCCTTTGTTGTACGCAGTGGGGGCGCCGCGGGACCATTTCAAGGGGTGGAATGAAAGTATTCAGGCAGCCACTTGAAAGTGGTGCCTCGAAGACGCACCACGGTACAGGGTATACTGTGACGACAGCATATCCAGCCATGGTCCGACCAACAGGAGAATCGAACATGTCCGCATTCCGGAAAACCCGCCAGAGCCTGGCTCTGACGATGCTTACTCTGCTGATGGCATGCTCCGAGCCTGCGCCGGAGGATGCGTCACAGCCGGAATCCGCCCCGGCTCCGGAGTCACTGGGCCTGGGTGTGGACCTGGACAATATGGACCGCGGCACGGAGCCGCAGGAGGATTTTTTCCAGTACATGAACGGCGGCTGGCTGGCCGAGACCGAGATTCCCGGTGACCGCTCCCGCTGGGGCAGTTTCGATGCACTGAACGAGCGGGCCGAGGAACAGGTACTGTCGCTGGTGCAGGATGTGGCCAATACCCCGGGTCATGTTCCCGGTTCGGATGAACAGAAAGTGGCGGACATGTATCTGTCCTTCATGGGTGAGCCGATCATTGACGCTCTGGGGCTGGATCCGTTGCAGGACGAACTGGCCGCCATTGACGGGTTGCAGAGCCATGACGAACTGCCGGTATTCTGGGCACGACAGGTGATGCAACGGGTCACCACGCCGCTCACCTTCGGCGTCAACCAGGATCCGGGGCAGTCCGACCGTTACGTGACGGTACTGAACCAGTCGGGGCTGGGTCTGCCGGATCGTGAGTACTATCTCAGCGATGACGATCGCTTCACGACCCTGCGCCGGCAGTACCGCGAGCATATCACCAACATGCTGTCGCTGGCGGACGTGGAGGAGCCGGCTGAAGCCGCTGAAGCCATTCTCGGGATCGAGACACGCCTGGCCGAGTCACACTGGACCCGGGCGGAGAATCGGGATCGTAATGCCACCTACAATCTGATGACCATCGAGGAACTGGGCGAGGACGTGCCGGACTTCGACTGGCGCCGGTTCCTGGATGAAGCGGGACTGGACCAGGCGGTGGAAGTCGTCGTGCGGCAGCCCGACTACATGGAGACGGTGGCGACCATGATCAGCGACATTCCGATGGAACAATGGCGTGATTACCAGCGCTTCCATCTGCTGCGCCGGTCGGCGCCCTATCTGCCGAGCGATTTTGCCGACGAGAATTTCAACTTCTACGGTCGCACTCTGCAGGGGCAGCCCGAAATGCGTCCTCGCGAACGCCGCGCCGCCAATGCGGTCGAAAGGGCGCTCGGCTTCATGGTTGGCCAGCTCTATGTCGACGAGCATTTCCGGCCGGAAGCCCGAGAGCGCATGACCGAGCTGGTCGACAATCTGCTGGCCGCGTTCGAGACAGCCATCGACGATCTTGACTGGATGGGCGAGGAAACCCGTGCCGAGGCCCAGACCAAGCTGGCCAATCTG
>JBNJGU010000073.1:0-12247 GCA_051747985.1 Pseudomonadota bacterium
CAGATGGCGCACGAAATCGAAATCCGGCTGCGACGCGGCCGGAAAGCCGACCTCGATTTCCTTGAAACCGAGATCGACCAGCAATGCAAACATCTCCTTCTTCTGCTCGACCGTCATCGGGTCGATCAGTGCCTGGTTGCCATCGCGCAGATCCACGCTGCACCAGCGCGGGGCGGATTCGATGACCTGGTCCGGCCAGGTGCGATCCTGGAGACGGACCGGCTCGAATGGCTTGTATTTGCGATGATCAAACATGTCGTTGCCCCGTTTACGATGGCTTCTGAAGATGGTGCATAGCGTACCGCGGGCAGCGTTGGTGAATCCACCGCTTTTTTCCAGGGAACGGCGTATTTTTTGAAGTATTTAACTATTATATTGTAATATTTTGGCGTATTCTTTCATAAAGAAAGAATCACTTGGCAGAACAGCCCGGAGAGCGCCATGAACCTGGACCGCCTGGACCTTCGCATCCTGGATACGCTGCAGCATGACGGACGCATCACCAATGCCGAACTGGCCGAGCGCATCGGCCTGTCGCCCACGCCCTGTGCCCGGCGGGTGCGGCAGATGGAGGAAGCCGGCCTGATCGACGGCCAGGTGGTCCTGTTGAACGCATCCAGACTGGGACTGAAGCTGACGGCGCTGGTACAGATCAGCATGGACCGTCATACCCCGGACCGTTTCGCCCGGTTCGAGACCGAGATTGCCCGTCATTCCCAGGTGGTCGAATGCCTGCTGATCACCGGACAGTCGGCCGACTACCAGCTCAAGGTGGTGGTACAGGACATGGAGCAGTACCAGGAGTTCCTGCTCAACACCATCACCCGCATCGAGGGTGTCGCCGACGTGCATTCCAGCTTCATGTTGCGCAAGGTGCTGGATACCACCGCCCTGCCACTGGATCACCTGTCGGAGGACGCGCGTCAGCGCTGAACCGTTTCAGATCCGTCCAGCGCTGCGATCGAAGAAGTGACGGACCTTGTCCTTGTAGGAGCGGCTCATCTTCAGTGATGTGCCGCATACCAGCGTCAGGTGGTACTCACCATTGATGTGCGAGGAAATCCGTTCCACCCGGTGCAGGTTGACGATGGTGGAGCGATGCACCCGTTGGAACATGTTCGGATCCAGCTGCGACTCCAGCTCCTTCATCGTGGTGCGCATGATGTGGGTCTCGCCCTTCACATGCACGCACATGTAATCGCCGGCCGCGTCGATCCAGTCGATATCCCGGACCGGAACGAACAGGGTGGCCGAGCCATCCCGGATCGCCAGGCGATCCACATGACCACCCGTCGCACCCTCCCCGTCATCCAGCAGGGCCTTTACCGCGGTCGCCGACTTGCCGGTCAGCTCCATGACGATATCCAGCAGCCGTTGCTTCTCTTCGTCGCCACCTTCCGGCGCCGAGCGACGCTCCCTGGCACGGCGGATGGATTCCTCCAGTCGCTCGTCCTCGATCGGCTTGAGCAGGTAGTCCACGGCATGCACATTAAAGGCGTCGACGGCAAACGCATCGTAGGCGGTCACGAAAACGATCAGCGGCATCTCGTCCTGCTGCAATTGCTTGATCACCTCCAGTCCGCTCATGCCCGGCATCTGGATGTCCAGAAACACCATGTCCGGACGATGCTCACCCACGGCCCGCACGGCCTCACGACCGTTGCTGCAGGTGGCCAGCACCTTCACGTCACCGGTTTTGTCCAGTCGCATCACCAGCCCGTCCCGGGCCAGCGACTCGTCATCCACTACTACGGCGGTCAGTTGTTCACTCATGGTCCATTCACTGTGTGCTGTATGGAATGATTACGGTAACACGGAAGCCCCGCGGCGATTCCCGGGTCAGCTGGAGCTGGTGACGGTTGCCATAGAGCTCGCGCAATCGGTTGCGGATGTTCTCCAGCCCCACGCCACAGGAAGCGATGCTGTCGCGCGTGTCACCATGGCCATTATCGGGATCGGGCCCATCGTCGGCAACACTCACCACCAGGTTCGGCCCCTCGTGACGCCCGCGGATGTGGATACAGCCTCCCTGCTCGCTCTGCGCGATTGCATATTTGATGGCGTTCTCGACCAGCGGCTGCAACAACATGCTGGGTACCCGACCCTGCAGCGACTCCTGATCGGCATCGACCTCGATCCGAAGCCGCTCCTCGAAACGCACTTTCTCGATGTCCAGGTACAACTGCACTGTCTGCAGCTCGCGCGACAGGGGCACAAGCTCCAGTGGATCATGTTCCAGCGTGTAGCGCAGGAAACGGCTGAGCCGCCCCAGCATGCGATTGGCCGCCTCGCCGGATTCCTGCATGACCAGGGTGGAGATGGCATTCAGGGTGTTGAAGAGGAAGTGGGGATTGAGCTGGTAGCGCAGCATGCGCAGCTGGGCCTCGCGCGCCAGCGACTCGGAGCGCAGCAGCTTCTCCTTCTCGTCCTGGAACAGCTGATAATACTTGATGCAGAAATACAGCACGCTCCAGATCAGCAGCAACACGAAGGTGAAGGGCAGCTGGTTCGCGAACGGCATCCAGCCGTAGCCCATCAGGTCCACGCTGGCACCCAGCTCGGTGGACACGATGACCTGCTTGATGGGCAGCCACAGAAAAGAGGCGGCCAGACAGCCGATCACCACCACGGCAACCCGCAGCCAGGCCATGAAATCCCAGACAAGGCGGTACAGATAACGCAGCCCGGTGGAGAAGGCGACCCCGACGCTGGCGTCCAGCAGGAACACCAGTACCCGGTCGCCCATGTACTCGGCCGGCACGAAGGTCATGTCACGGACCACGAGCAACAACACCCAGGCTCCCCAGCCAATCAGCTGAAACAGCCAGAACTGCTTGTCACGACTCATGCCCCGTACCTCCTGTACCGGCCGTCAGTCAACGTGCGTTCAGGGCAGCAGCGCGGCCACGCCGTCACGCTCTTCCTTCAGTTCCTGCTCCGTCTTCTGCATCAGGTCACGGCTGAAGTCGTCGATCTCCAGGCCCTGGACGATGGTGTACTGGCCGTTGGCGCAGGTGACCGGGAAGGAGTAGATCAGCCCCTCGGTGATGCCGTAGCTGCCATCACTGTGGATGCCCATGCTGACCACCTTGCCATCCGTGCCCAGCGCCCAGTCGCGCACATGCTCAATGGCGGCATTGGCGGCGGAAGCCGCACTGGAGGCGCCGCGCGCCTCGATGATGGCCGCGCCACGCTTCTGCACGGTCGGGATGAACGTACCCGCCAACCAGTCCTGGTCGACCAGGTCCTTCGCCGGTGTACCGGCCACTTTTGTGTGTGAGACGTCGGGATACTGCGTGGAGGAGTGGTTGCCCCAGATGATGATGCCATCGACATCGGTGCTCTGCTTGCCGGTCTTTTCAGCCAGCTGTGCGATGGCACGGTTGTGGTCCAGGCGCGTCATGGCGGTGAACTGGCCCGGCTTCAGGTCGGGCGCGTTTCGGTAGGCGATCAGCGCGTTGGTGTTGGCCGGGTTGCCGACCACCAGCACTTTCACGTCGCGGCTGGCGCTGTCGTTGATGGCCTTGCCCTGAACGGAGAAAATCTTGGCGTTGGCTTCCAGCAGGTCCTTGCGTTCCATGCCGGGACCACGCGGACGGGCACCAACGAGCAGGCAGTAGTCGGCATCCTTGAACGCCACATTCGGGTCATCGGTCTGCACGATGTCATGCACCAGCGGGAACGCGCAGTCCTCCAGCTCCATGGCGACGCCTTTCAGCGCATCCAGGGCCGGCGTGATTTCCAGCAGCTGCAGGATGACCGGCTGGTCCTTGCCCAGCATCTCGCCGGCGGCGATCCGGAAAAGCAGTGAATAGCTGATCTGACCAGCCGCCCCGGTGACGGCAACGCGTACAGGTGATTTCATGATTCTGTATGACCTTCTGTTCGGTTGAGGAATGGTTTATGAAAAATTCAAGGGTCGGGAGTATACCACGAGGGAGTTTCTGAGGCAGTCCGGCGGGCCTACCTACCTGATCAGCATTGCGTCGCCGTAGCTGAAGAAGCGGTAGCGCCGCGCCACTGCCTCGCGGTAGGCGGCCAGCACATTCTCGCGGCCGGCGAAGGCACTGACCAGCATGATCAGCGTGGACTCGGGCAGATGGAAATTGGTGATCATGGCATCCACGGCACGGAACCCGTAGCCCGGGTAGATGAAGATGTCAGTCTCTCCCTGGATCGGGCGGGGCAGCCCGTCATCGCTGTCACGCGCCGCGCTCTCCAGACTGCGCACCGCCGTCGTACCCACGGCCACCACCCGTCCGCCACGCGCGCGGCAGGCCCGGACCCGCTCACAGACGGCCCGCGAGACCTCGATCCACTCGCTGTGCATACGGTGTTCGCTGATATTCTGCACGCGTACGGGCTGGAAAGTGCCGGAGCCGACATGCAGGGTCACCGTGGCCGACTCCACTCCCTGCTCGCGCAGACGCCCCAGCAGCGCCTCATCGAAATGCAGCCCGGCGGTGGACGCGGCCACCGCTCCACTGCGCTCGCCGAACACGGTCTGGTAGCGCTCCTCGTCCTCCGGCCCGTCCTCGCGGCGGATATAGGGCGGCAACGGCATGTGGCCATAGCCTTCCAGCGCATCAGGCAAGTGAGAGCCGCCGAGAAAGCGCAGCCGGAAAAAGTTGTCCTCGCGGCCCAGCACCTCGGCTTCCAGCGGCGCCGCGCCATCCCGGCGGGCATCGAAAAACAGCCGGGTGCCCGGGCCGGGCGACTTGCTGACACGCAGCTGGACCAGAGCTTCGTCAACCGACAGCACTCGCTCCAGCAGCGCCTCCAGCCGGCCACCGGTTTCCTTGGCGCCCAGCAGGCGCGCCGGAATGACGCGAGTGTTGTTGAAGACCAGCAGGTCGCGGTCGGTCAACAGCTCCGGCAGCTGGTGAAAGATACGGTGCTCCAGCGCGCCACTGCGGCGGTCCATGCACAGCAGGCGGCTGTCGCTGCGACGCCCGGTCGGGTGATGGGCGATCAGCTCTTCGGGCAGTTCGTAGTGGAAATCGGACAGTTTCATGGGCCGGGCCGGGCAGTTTCGGGACAGCGGCGCAGTGTGCCCGAAATCGGCGGTTTCGCCAAGTGGCGGCCGCCCGGGACAAAGGCTTGCCATACCTTTTCACAGGCCCCATAATGGCCGCCCTCGCCATTCCGCGCCCGGGCGCGGAGGCCACCTGTCCTGCCGGAGTGGTGGAATTGGTAGACACGTCGGATTCAAAATCCGATGCTAGCGATAGCGTGCCGGTTCAAGTCCGGCCTCCGGTACCAGCTCTCTCCATCAGCCCCGCATGGCCCACTAGCTGTTGCCTCCGCATCATGCCCAGGCCCAGAAGGCCCGCCAGGATCAGCGTCCATGAAATTGGCGTCGGCACTGTCTGTACAGTGACCAGCGGATCGCGTGCCCAGAAATTGACATGGGAGAACGAGCCGCTGTTGGGAGAAAAATCCTGCATGTTCCATGCGCCAGTAAAGGAGTATGGCGTGACAAAATCGATGAGACCAGCCAGTTCATTCCCCGGCTGGGACAGGATCGTGAAATCGAAGTCGTAGACCGCCAGCCTGTTTGCCTGAAAAACCGAAATCGCCAGATGATCGAAGGCATTGGGACCAAGCAGTTCCTGGACCTGCTCGACGATATCGGGAGCGGTCTCGACCGACCATGTGCCAGAGCCGCAGTCGTCAGCGGAGATACACGACCAGTCCACCTCAAGCAGGTCCTCGATGTCCAGTGCCAGCCCTCCGGTTCCCGCTGTGGAATAGGTCACGTTTCCGCTCGTGTGATCAACCCCGGCCAGATGGATCCAGCCGGGATCATATATCGAGTCGTTGCCGGGGACGTCATGAGGCGTCGACAGGGACGGGGAATCATCACCAGCGGGAGAATCGATGAAGAGATAGGGATCCAGCGCGGAATCCGCATCGTCGGGCAATGGTTCCCCGTTCAGGAAGCCATCGCCCAGATGGCCGATATTGGGTGAGGGGGAAGAACGCCCCAGCGCATCATCGTTGTTGGTGGGTGCCCCGGCCGTATTGACGCCGAAGCACTGGGTCGCGGCGATTTCTCCATCATAGACAACACCGTTGCCATCGATCGGCGAATCTTCCATGCGGGTGATGGTCAACGAACCCGGCGTACAGTCGGCGGGATCCAGTAAATAGGCCTGGGCAGCAGACGGAGCGAACAGGGCCAGGATCAGCCACGCGCTTATCATGGACATCAGTTTTTTCATGACCAACCTCGGTTAGGCATCCAGTGGTAGACACCACCTTGTAAGCAATCAAGGGGCCATAAAACACATCTCCTTGATATCATTGGGATCAGTCCGCATTCGTGGCATCGTGGCAGCAGATTCTGTAAAGAAAACCGACACCACACAGACAAAAAAGACAGGACCCGGGTCCTGCCTTTTCAGACTGCGCCTTGATACGAAATGTCGTCAGACGTAGAAGTCCAGCTCCTCCTGCGCCTTGAGAAGATCCCGCATCACGATCGGATCTTCACCGAAGAAGAACACCAGCCCCCAGTGCGTGCCGAAGGCCGAGCGGTCCGGCACCGTCTCCTCGGTCGGCTCCAGCAGCTCATGCGATTCGAAGTACGGATGCTCGATGGTCTCCTTCGGCATCTCCAGTTTGCTGACAACACGCCGCCGCGGGTACACGCCAAAGCAACCTGCATAGCCCTTCGCACCTTCCACCTCTTTGGGGAAAAACGCTTCGACTTCCTCTTTGGTGCTCTTGGGATCGAAGACCAGCATCGAGGCCTGATAGGCGCTGAAGCCATAGGCGCGCTCGATGAGTTCGAAGGCCTTGAATCCTGGTGGGCGATAGGCGACCTCGCCAAAGTACATCTCTCCGTCCGCCGCCACGAAATACTCGGGATGGATCAGGCCGAATTTGATGTCGAAAGTCTTTATCAGTTTCTTGATCTGCTGGGTGATCGCATTGCGCCAGCTCTCCAGTTCCCGCGTGGCGGGAACAAACACCGAATAACCCAGGGTCACATACTCGGAGATGTTGAGGAACTTGATTTCGCCATCATGGATCCACGCCTCGACGGCAAATTCCCAACCATCAAGATGGCTCTCCATCAACAGCGGATACTCTTCGTCCGGGATGCTGTCGATTTCGTCTATTTTGCGGATCATCCGATGTCCGAGACAGCCGGCCTTGTCGAAAGCCTTGACGTGAATGGGGTCATCGGGGTCGCCGTCAAGCTTGAGCAATGTCTGGTTGACACGCTTCATGAAGCGGATGATGTCCTCCTTCTCATGGGCTTCCTCGAAGATGCCCACCCGAATACCGCCCAGCTGGGCACGGCGTTTCATCAGGGCCTTGTCCCGGAACAGGATGGACTGGCCGTACATGCGCGGGTTGTCCATGAGCACGGAGTTGATCGCGCCGGACCATTCCACCGTTTCCTCGAACAGCGGTATGGCCACATCGACGCCCTCGGCCTTGAGCGTTTCCGCAATCTCCATGGAACGGTCATTCAGACGCACGAAATCCCAGGGGATGTACGGGATCTTGTTGGCCTTGCAGAAATCCGCTGCCCAGTCGGGCGCCACCACCACATAGCGGCGGTCGAATTTCTGCGCGGCCTTGATGGCATTGACGCTCCAGCCCAGCAATGCGATATAGCCCTTGTTCGGGTCTTTCGGCGTTTCAGTGCCTTCGACGGAAGGCATTGTCGGATCAACCCACCCTGACACGTCATTGGACGTCGGGGCTTGTGATGACTTCGACATAGTAAGTGCTCCTCTAGCATGGATCATGTATTGACGTTGGAACGTCCCGCTGCCCAGCTATCCCGTGCCAGAGCCATGGCCAGCTCCACTTCGCTGGCCGGAACATCCGCCGATTCACCTATTTCGAGTGGATCGTAGTGGAAGACGTATAACCGCGATGCGAACCGGGCGACCGGCAACGAGGCTTCTCCGTAGAGTTCGCCATTGCCGTGGGTGGATGTGACGATTCCCTGCCCCCAGTCCTGACCACTGTCATTGTTGGGATTGAAGAAATAGACGCGCATCACCTGATTCCTGTCGAGCGCAAGCCGCTGGATGGTGATGGCGTGCCAGCCGAGAAACCGCGAGGCGCTGTCGGTCACCGCGATGCCGGCCGGCTGGGGGTTGATGACTGGAATGTTGCCATTGTAGAACGGGTGATAGGCCGCATAGAAGTCGCAGATGAAGCCCTCGAAATCCTTCAGACCGCCAGTGAACACATCGACCGCGATACGGAACCCATGGCCCACATGATCACCATGAAACTCGGCATTGACCCACTTGTGCGGATCCTCTCCGCGCCCGGCGCTGCGACGCCCCATTTCAAAATAGATACGATCAAGATGCGGGACGGTGACCAGGGAAACGGCATCCACATCCACGGGCGGCTCGGCGGCCAGTCCCGCGCCGAGCTCGCGGGAGGAAATACTGTTCCCTTCGAAACGCATCACGATCTCGTCGTCCCGCGCCGCCCAGGCGACAATCCTGAGCAGCTCGGCCGGCATATTGAAGGCCCACATGGACAGAGCGCGCGTTGACTGGCAGGTGGGGTAGTTGCCCTGCCCCACGCCCAGCGGGCGTCCGAGTACATTGAGCACATCGGCCAGCAGAAAACATTCCGGCGGGCGCCGATCGCCAAAAACGGCAACCACCTTTTGAGCCGCCGCCTCGCACAATGACAACCGTATCTGTCGCCACAGCGACGGGGCGACGGCAGGCGAGTACAATATACCCCGCTCAAGCATCATGGCCAGTCCGTAGGTGGCCTGACTGGTTTCCGGAAACACGGCTTCATCGATCAGCCTGTGAATCAGTGCCGGATAACAATGAAAGGCATCTGCCCCCGTATGACTGAGACCGAGCGCCGTGGGGATCAGCTCATTCCAGCGGGCCCGCAGATAGCGGATGAACACCGACATATACGGTGAGACCAGGCCGGTGCCGTGCATGGCCCGGGCAAAGGCAATGGACTCCCGCAGCAGGGCGGCATCATCCATGCCCATCAACCGTTGTTCATAGACCTCGAAACCGGGATCCTCCCGGCAACCCTCAGTGGGACCGAAAAGGGCATTGATCAGCTGCAGGGCATCATCTCCAGGCTCGCCGGCCATGGCTTCCGGGTCATGCAGACAGCCGGCAATCCGGGTCACCATCTGTTTGACGCCATCGACCTGGACCGGGCGTTGCGCCAGAATGCGCCAGACTTCGGCCACCACGTGCTGCAACAGATCCCGGTAGCCCAGATGGCGCAGCAGATAGCGATACAGAGCCTGAACCGCATACCCGAGCTTCTCGGGTCGCAGTCGATCGCCTTCCTGCAACTCACCGGCCACGAGATCGAGATTCATCGCCATCACCTGGGCCAGAAAATGGTGTGCATGCTCCGCGGAGACGGACGGATGGGCGTAATCGCCCCTGGCGACCGCGAGCAGGCGGATCTGGCTCAGGCTTTCCACCACGGTCGCAACCGGGTCACCATGGCGAACCGTACGCACGGCAAGGGATGGCACGAGCGTCTGGGGATAATCCCAATCGCTACCGGCAAAAAAACCGGCCGCCTCGATGGCCGGCACACGCTCATAGAGGGCCACCAGCCCCCTGTCATCAGACATCAGAGGGCGGGCTGCATCAATGACTTCGAATACGGGCGATACCCCGGCTATGGCATTGGCGGCGGCAAGTCGTTCGATGGCGGCGTCGAGCTGATGTATCAGCCCACCTGAAATGCCGCCATTGTCGGAAAAAGACTCAAGGGCATCAGGATTCATGTCTATACCATCACTCGTATCTCATTGAATGTCAAATCACTCTGGAAGCCCAACGTGGCAGATACGGGAGCACTCCAGCTGTGTGTCTTGCCGTACATATCATTGACGCAGTCCGATTTACACTGGTTGACCCGGACATTCCCATCTCCGGCTATTCATGTCATAACCGGCTCTCAGGGTTGCAGTCGGAAGGAGTCAGTGGGCCATGCGGGAATCAGTCAGCCTTGCGCTGTTTCGCGGCAGACTTCCTCTCGTTCTGCTATTGCTGCTGGCAACCGCGCTGACCGGAGGTTGCGTATCAGCGGATGATACCTCTTCAGACGGCGACGATCGCAGCGCTCGTGATGGTGATGTCGAAGGGGATGGTATTGAGGCGACGGTGGTGAGCTATGGGGACTTCAACGATCCTCTGATGGGTCTCAACCGCGCCATTTTCAGCTTTAACGATGTCAGCTATCGCCATGTCTTCATTCCCATGGCCCGGGGTTATTCCGGCCATGTACCGGAACCCGTGCAGCAGGGACTGGGCAATTTCTATTTCAATATCAGATCTCCCCTCTACCTGATCAACAACCTTCTGCAGTTCCGGCCCGTAGCGGCCGGCACCAACTTGTTGCGCTTCGGCATCAATACCACTGTTGGACTGCTGGGATTCTTCGATCCTGCCCGGCACTGGTTCGAGCTGGAGAAGGCCGACACCAACCTCAACGAAACATTGACACAGTACGGTATGGAGTACGGCTTCTACCTGGTATTGCCCCTGATCGGCTCATCCGATCTGCGTAGTGGCACTTCCACCATCGCCGAGTCGTTCCTGAGCCCCATTTCCTGGGTTCTTGATGGCAGGGAGCGGATCATAGTCCAGGGTATCGGCAACTTCCAGGAAGTGGTGCCACAATTGCTGCTCTATACCGACGTGCTGGCGGACAGCGATGATCCCTACCTGTTCATGCGCAACATGTATCTGCAGAACATCCTTCGGGATGCCGAGTACATGGCAGCTTCCGAAAGAGACGAACCGGCTCCGTGAAACAACTCGTTGACCTCATCACCCGCCACCCCCTCGTGGTGCTCGCCCTGTTCGTGGCCGGGTCGGCGGCCCTGGGCTGGCAGGCCCGTCATTTCGAGATTGATGCATCGGCCGATACCCTGCTGAGCCAGGACAACGAGCACTACATCAGAACCCGGGTCATGAACCAGCGCTTTGCGCCCCAGGAATTTCTGCTGGTGGCCTATGCGCCTCGGGATGGAGAACTGTTCTCCGCGCGAAGCCTCGCCGATCTGCGGTCACTCAGTGAGCAACTCCTGGCACTGGAACGGGTGGAATCCGTCCGCTCCATTCTCAATGTCCCCTTGCTGACCCTCATGGAAGGCGAGCTGGGCAATGCGGATGCAGGGACCTGGACCCATGAGCAACAGCAATTCAGCCGTGAACAGCTGGCCGGCGCCTTCGCCGGCGACCCCATCTATGAAAACCTGCTGATCAACGCCGAGCAGAGTGTCACGGCCCTGCAGGTGTTGTTCAGTCCTCATGAAGAACTGGAAGCCCTGCAGTCCCGCATCACCGATATCCGCCAGAATATCCTCGAACGGGCACTTTCCGGGGAAGAACAGGATGAAATCACCGCATTGCAGGTCCGCGCCGAGCCCCTGGAAGCCGAATTGAATGACACCCGGCTCCAGGAAATCGAGAGCATCCGGGCATTCCTGGGAGACTATGAAGAACAGGCCGACATCTACATGGGAGGTGCCCATGTGCTTGCCTACCAGCTCATCGACATCATCAGGACCGACCTGTTCCTGTTCGGCAGTCTGATTGCCGGCATGGTGGCGCTGGTACTGTTGTTCTTCTTTGGCAGTTTCCGCTGGGTGCTATTGCCCGTGCTGTGCTGCGGTTTCAGCGTGCTGCTGACCATGGGTCTGTTCGGTCTGCTGGGCCTGAAAACCACGGTGATCTCCTCGAACTTCATCGCCCTGCAACTGATTCTGACCCTGGCCATTGTCATTCATCTGATTGTCCAGTACCGGGAGTTGAATGCCGAATCACCGGAGCTTAACCAACGGGAACTGATCTCGGCCGCTTTCCTCAAAAAAGTCGCGCCCTGCTTCTTCGCCGGCCTGACCACCTCGGTGGGTTTTGCTTCGCTGCTGTTCACCGGTATCCAGCCGGTGATCGCCTTTGGCTGGATGATGATCATCGCCATGTCCTTCTCGATCACCGTCAGCCTGCTGCTGTTCCCGGCCCTGATGGCCCTGTTTCCACGGGAAAAACACCCGGCCCGGCACAATCTCGCCAGGTGGTTCCTGCAGGGGCTGCATTACCTGGCCCGGCGTAACCCGGGAGTGACCCTGCTGTTGTGTCTGGGGGCGCTGGCGGGCGGGATCGTCGGGACACTGCGTCTGGACGTGGAAAACAGTTTCATCAACTATTTCAGTGAATCGACGGATGCACACCGGGAACTGAGCTTCATAGACCGGGAA